>NZ_JBXWOJ010000009.1:0-182803 GCF_059610805.1 Ruegeria sp. CDSC025
CTTACCATGGCTCTTTGGAAAGTAAGGCTGAAGCCGCGCCATCTGCTCGTCAGTCAACCAGAATAGATTGCTCATGTTATACCCCTGAAACTCACGGGTATGAATCACGCAGGCGGGATGACGGCAACCAAATTAATAGGTCCAGAACCTAAGCCGTGGCTAACTGTCCACGCAGCCAAGCTTTGAACAGGTCGACATCGATATGCGAAACGTTCAAATGCCGGGCCGCAGCCTCGAAGCTGCATAACCAACTATGGGTATTGGGTTTGATCTAATCTAGCGACAAATAGTTTTTGTGGTAGATAGCCTGTTTTATCATTTTCACTTGCAGCTCAGGTCGCGATACAAGTTTTTGAATTGTCTCAAATCCGAACAGGAAATCTGGACTTGATCAAACCAGACGTCTCATCGACGAAAGTCAGGATTGCCGCATTCGTGGCCAATCCGGCGCTTGGCTTCGACTTTGTGGCAAACGCGGCCGGTCCTGGCGTTATTGCAGGTTCCAACGTCGTTCATCAGACAAAGGGGTCGGTGGCACCTTGTTCTCGGGAATCGCTTATCGACCGCTCACCTAGCGGATCTGTTTGTTTGGATTTTTCGTACACTCGGAAGGAATAGAAGATGAAAGTAGGGTTCATTGGACTTGGTAATGTCGGCGGAAAGCTTTCAGGCAGCCTTTTGCGGAACGGAATCGACCTGACGGTTCTTGATCTAAACCGCGACTTGATGGAAGCGGCGGCGGCCAAGGGTGCCAAGTTGGCGGAAAATGCCGCAACACTGATGCGTGATTGCGATGTCGTCATCACCTGCCTACCCTCGCCTGCCGCCTCGGACGCTGTCATGCAGGAGATGCTGCCAGAGGTGAAAGAAGGCAAGATCTGGCTGGAGATGTCTACCACTGATCAAGCTGAAGCCGAACGCCTTGGCGGTATCGTCATCGCCGCCGGTGGTGCCGCAGTCGATTGCCCGGTATCTGGCGGTTGCCACCGCGCCGACACTGGTAATATCTCGATCTTTGCGGGCTGTGACCGCTCAACGTTCGAGCGAGTTCTGCCGTTGCTGAAGACCATGGGACGACGTATCCTGCATACCGGTGAGCTTGGCAGCGCCTCGATGCTCAAGGTACTTACAAATTATCTGGCCACCGTCCATCTGGTCGCCAATGCCGAAGCGTTGGTGACGGCGAAGGCTGCAGGTATGGACCTGAACACAGCCTACGAGGCGATCAAAATTTCGTCCGGTAACAGCTTTTCCCATGTTACCGAAAGCCAGGTAATCCTGAACGGTTCGCGCGATATCTCATTCACCATGGATCTGGTGAAAAAAGATGTGGGCCTGTTCCAGAGTATTGCCGAACGAAACAATGTGCCGCTGGAAGTCTCACCCTTGATTTGCCAGATTTTTGACGACGGCATTGCACGCTATGGCGATCGCGAGCTATCGCCCAACATTATCCGCCGGTTAGAGGACGCCACCGGTCTTTCCATCCTTGCCCCCGGCTTCCCTGCGGAAATGGCGGATGACGAACCAGAAGAGCCTGGATACGAGGTGATCCCGCAGGGTTCGTCGCGCGTCTCTGCCGGCAGCTAGAGCCCGTTTCGGCAGCCACGAGCAAGTTGAGGGCAGGTATCATACCTGCCCCGACGGCCAATGCTCAGAGGCTCAATGCCCTTTGAACGGCGTCGCACCAGCTTACTCGGCCTCGAATTGCGGGACGGTATGATGCAATGCGCAAAACAAAAAATCCGAGGATGAGGCGGATATACGATAGGGACGAAGGTCCGACAGGGCCGTATTGACACTGGGTGAGGGCGTCGGATGTGGACTGCCGACCGCCCAAAAACTCATTTCCTAACACGCCCTCTCTGTGATCCCGACACGCGCCTCTGTTCTTACCCGTCGAGCATAGCGAGAACAGCGTCACGATCGGACAGAACCAGCAACAAAGCGATATCATCCGGTTGTAGCTTTTCAAGTATCATTGATGCGGCTTGTGTGGGCGAAGCGGCTCTGAGTATTTGTTCTGCACCATACCCATGTTCCAACGCAGTCCTTTCGATCAGATCAGAAATTTCCCCCGAATCGCGGCCTCTTAGATATCCTTCCAGCTCGGTTGCGACGACCACGTCGGGTTGGAAATTCAGCGCTGTCGCGGTTACGTCCCGGATATCCTGATCCGATCTGTCCCCCGCATGGCTGAGCATGATGAAACGCCGTTTTGCTGGCAAGCTCGACAGCGCATCGCAAACGGCGGAAATCGAATGCGGGTTATGTGCAAAATCCACAAAGACCCGTGCCCCGTTGTATCGGAACTCGTTGCAACGGCCTGGATTATCCTTGGCGTCTGGTTTGAACCCGGCCAATCCATCCCGAGCCGCCTGAACGGGCAAGTCCAGCGCCAAAGCCAGGCACAAGGCCGCTAGCGCGTTCAGGATATTGTATTTCGCAGCGCCGCCCATGGTCAGGGGAACATCGGAAACTGCAATCACCACCTGTTCCGCCGCACCGTCGAAAAACACGATATCACCCTGCCGCACATAGGCGCAGCACCTGTCTGCATCGCGCGCCTGGCGGATCAGGTCGTTCTGCGCGTCCAGCGAAAACCACCAGATATTCGCCGAGGTACTCTCCGCCTCGGCACGGACAAAGTCATCATCGGCATTCAGGACCAGCACGCCCCCTTCGGCCAATGTTCGATGTACGGCAAATTTGGCCTGGGCCAGTTCCGGCACCGTGTTGACCCCGTATTGGCCCAGATGGTCGTTGGCCACATTGGTGACAGCCGCCGCCGTGGCAGCGCGGGTCGGCAGACCCCGGCGCAGGATGCCCCCACGGGCGACTTCAAGGCAGGCAACCTCCAGCCTTTTATCGCGCAGCAACATCCGCCCGCCGCCGGGGCCCGAGTAATCGCCACGGTCCAGTATATCATCGCCCACGCGGACAAACTCGGTCGAGGTTAGCCCGGCGACCTTGCCCGAAGCGCGCGCGATAGCCTCAAGCAGCCGGGTCGTAGTGGTCTTGCCGTTGGTTCCAGTGATGAACGCGACCGGGATATCATGCAGCGCAGACCAGTCCACCTCACCCGGGGTGGGCAGCCCATCAACAGGCCAAGTCTGACTGCCTGTGCCATGCCCGATCGACACCTCGTCATCATCGCAAAGGATATCCACGCCATGCGCCTCAGCCGCTGCGATCAAGGCGATCAGCGCAGGATTGGCTTCCATTTCCATGACGCCTTTGACATCCGCAACCATCTGATCGAAATCTCCGGGCTCGGATGCCAGCAGTTCTGCAGCACAGAAATGCCAGGCGGTTTGCGCTGCGAATATCCCGGAATAGAGCTGATCCATCGGTGTCGAGATCGCCAGATTGACGCCGCCCGTAAAGGTACGGTGGATCAGACCCTGTCCCTGCCAGCCCAATGCGTCCAGAACCCGGCGCGCATGCTTCTCCCACAAGTCGGTGATCTGCGTCGCGTCGATATCAGTGAAGAAAACATCCATCACCGCGCCCGGTCGGTTCCATAGCAGGCCCGGCCCGGTCAGACGCCGGGCGTCATCCACCTGAATATGGTCAACGGTCGCGCTTTCTATTGTCAGCGCGGTCTCAAGCTCTTCGATCCGGTCCATTCCGGTGCCTCCGCTCAATCCGCGTCTTCGCTGATTTCACGGGCCAGACGCACGCCACGCTCATCCCGGATCAGGTTCTGGTCGCCTTCGAACATATCTTCGAACGAGGTTTCGGCGGGGGCTGCCACAGGTGCGACCTCGGGTTCTTCGCCATCAGAATTGAAATAGATGATCTGTTTCCAGCAGCGCGTTGTGTCATCACCAAAGATCACCAACAGATCGCCCTGTCCGGCCTGCACCAACGCGGCACTGACCGCTTCAACCTCGTCGGGGATGACCGTGATGGCTGCGGCATCCACGCCGTTGTCGATCAGGGTTTGACGCATCATCTGCGGCACCTCGTCATGCCCGCGTCCGCGACGGCGGTCATCTGCCTTGCAGATGAAATGATCAAAATGTCCGGCCAGGGCGGCGGCCCCATCGACAATATCTTCGTCGCGCCGGTCGCCAGGCATCGCTACCACGCACAGCCTGCGGCCCTTGATCTCTAACTGATCGGCCAGCGCCGCCATCGCTTTCAGCGCGGCGGGGTTATGGCCATAATCGAGGATCACCTTGAAGGGATGTTCGTCATAGACATTCATCCGTCCAGGTGCCTGAAAATAGCTGGTGTCGAAGGTGCGCAGCCCATGACGGATATTATCTAGGTCCACGCCGAAACTATAGGCCATCGCGGCGGCGAACATCGCATTCTGGACGTTGAAAATTGCCTTGCCTTCCAACGTCGCGGGGATCAGATGCGACCACAGAACCGGGATATGAAGCCCGTTGTCATAGATGGTCAGCATGTCACCATTCATGCCTTTTTCAAGCACGATAGCCTTGCCGCCGGCCTTGATATGTTCCTTGACCAGACTGTGCGCTGGATTGGTCGTGACATAGAAAATCTGATCCGCTTGAGCGTAGTCGGCCATTTTCAGACAGTTGATGTCATCGGCATTCAGCACTGCAGTATCCACAGCGCTTTCAACCACCACGCGCTTGACAACGGCCAGCTCCTCGACCGTGTTTATGCCGCCGAGACCCAGATGATCGGCCGAGACATTCAGACACGCCGCCACGTTCGACCGCTGATAGCCCAGACCGGACCGCACAAGCCCGCCGCGTGCGGTTTCCATCACCGCAAAATCGACCGCCGGATCACGCAGGACGATCTGTGCGGATTTCGGTCCCGTCATGTCGCCCTTGACGCTTAGTTTACCGTCCACATAGACGCCATCGGTCGAGGTCATGCCAACGGTCTTGCTGCTGGTTTTCATAATATGCCCCAGCATCCGCGAGGTCGTCGTCTTGCCGTTGGTGCCTGTGATCGCCGCAATCGGGATGCGGGTTTCTTCGGTGGCTGGGAACAACATGTCGATCACCCTGCCCGCCACGTCGCGGGGCTGACCTTCGGACGGCGCCACGTGCATCCGAAAGCCCGGGGCGGCGTTCACCTCGACGATAGCTCCGCCAATATCCTTGTAGGATTTGGTGATGTCGTCGATCAGAAAATCCACACCTCCCACATCCAATCCAACCGCCATTATGGCGCGTTCGGCCATGTCACGATTGTCAGGATGCACCACATCCGTCAGATCAATCGCTGTCCCCCCCGTCGAAAGATTTGCCGTTGAACGGAGATAGAATATCTCGCCTTCCGGCAGCACGGTTTCTTCGGTCACGCGCGCATTCTCCATCAAGCGTTTGGCCTGATTGTCGATTTCCAGCATTGTCAGCACTTTCTCGTGCCCGATGCCACGGCGTGGATCCTGGTTCACGATGTCAACCAGTTCGGCAATCGTGTGTGTGCCGTCTCCAACGACATGTCCGGGGACACGCTTGGCCACCGCAACCAGTTTGTTGTTCACAACCAACATTCGGTGGTCAAAACCGGTGATGAAGCTTTCCACCAGAATGGCCCTGCTGCGAGAATGTTCCTTGGCTTCGGCAAAACCGGCCTCGACCTCGGACTCCGAATTCAGATTGATCGAAACACCGCGTCCATGATTGGCGTCAAGCGGCTTGACGACGACAGGAAACCCGATACGCCCAGCTGCTTTTGCCGCCTCGCGTGCCGAATAGACCATGCGCTGCTGTGGTACCGGCAGGCCCAGATCGTTCAGCAGATTGTGGGTATCTTCCTTGTCGCAGGAAATCTCGACCGAGATATGTTTGGTCTCAGAAGTGATGGTAGCCTGGATGCGTTTCTGATACTTCCCGTGTCCGAACTGCACCAGCGAGCCAGAGTTCAGCCTGATCCACGGAATGTCCCGCTCTTGTGCCGCCTTGACCAACGAGCCGGTCGAGGGGCCAAATTCTTTGCGCTGCGCCCGCAGCACAAAGCTGCGTAACTCATCATCCCAGTTGAAATCCGGATCAAAATCGTAATCCACCTGGTCCTTGAGGGAGTGTGGCAACAGATGCATTAGCAGACGCATCGCCAGCTTGCCCGCATCCAGTCCGACATCGCGCTGGCGGTATTCATAGACCATGTTGTACTGGCCGGGTTCGCCAGTGCCGCGCGTTCGGCCAAAAGTCACATCCGTACCGGCTACGTTTTGAACCTCGATAGCGCAATGTTCCAGCACATGACCCAGCCATGTGCCCTCATCTTCGCGCAGGCGGCGGATGAACCCGCCGGGTTCGCGATAGGAACAGCCATGTTCTGCCAAACCGGGAAGTGCCGCGACCAGAGCGTCGATAAATTCCGAACCAATTTTTGCCGAAGGCCATTCTTCCAGAATACCCAGATCGATAACGTGGCGAATAACCGGAAAACTTGCCCAAACATTCGGGCCGACAAAGACGTTGGTCGAAATTATTTTCATGAGGCACCCTGTTGGTTAGTTTTTATTTTCCCCCGCCGGCGCCCTCGTCCCCGGACAGGTCCGGCAATGTACAGAACGCCATATGCTCATCCGGCGGAAACGCCTGGCGAGCCGTCAGATCATAACGGCACCCTTCGCCCAGAACGTCAAGCCGAAGTCCCAGAAGGCTCAACGCCTCTCCGCGGCGGGCATCCCACATCGATGAATGCGTCAGATGGCTGGCATCCACCACAGTGACCGTTCCGCTGCCCACTACCTCAAGGACGTTATCGGGCCCAATGAAGGCCGCCGTGTCTTCGTCAACGCCCAACCCGATCAGGAAAGGGTTGAAAGATGAGGCGGTTAACAGGCGCCCCAGGCGGTTACGCTGCGTGAAATGCTGGTCAATGATGACTGCATTGGTCAAACCCATGCCCGGGGCCAGAGTGATATTGCCTTCGGCTGGGGCGGAATTGCTGCTGCCGCCTGCAACCATATGCTCGGACATGACCGACGCCCCGGCTGAGGTTCCCGCAATCGGTATCCCCGCCGCATTCCGGCGCCGGATTTTCTGAGCAACAAGCGTGCCACCCAGAATCGCCGACAAGCGCAGCTGGTTCCCGCCGGTCATGAATATCCCGGTGGCGCGGTCCAACATCTCGGCATAGTCGGGATTGTCGCAATCGGCGCGACGCGAGATGGGCAGGAACTCAACCTGACCCGCTCCAAGCTCAGAGAAAATGCGGTTATAATCCGGCCCTGTTTCTTCCAGCATCGAGGCTGTCGGGATCACGACAATATCGGCATCGCCGCCGCCGGACAGCTCCACGAATTTGCGGTGAATCTGCATTTCCTTGACGCGGTCTTCGCCACCGCCGATCGGGATGATGAACCCGCGCGGGGTCTCTGCATCAATGGGTGCAGGGCACATATCTTAACTACCTTCCGGAGCTATAGCGGGCAGCCACCGGGGACCGCGCGGACGTTCAAATCTGTTCATACATGCCGCGCCGGGCTATCTGGCCATCGCGGACATGCCATTCCCCCCGGGCCATCACATGCCGCACAGCGGTGTTTTCGTCAAGAACCACCAGATCGGCGTCCATACCTACGTTCAAACGGCCTTTTCGGTGCAGCTTGAGCAGATCGGCGACATTTGACGTTAGCGGGGCCAGCGCATCAGACAGGGGCATTCCTTTATCGGTCAGGTCGCGCAGTGTTTCAGGCAGAGTGTCGGACAACCCCACACCAAACCGTGTCAGATTGCCCTCACGGTCAAAGGCCGGCAGGCAGCCACCCCCGTCAGAGCTGATGGTGAACCGGTCCGCGCGGCCACCTTGATCGCGGAATTGGATATAGGCCTCGGCGGCTGAAATGCCCGGCTCGATGTGTTCGCAGGGGAATGCGGTCGCGTCGATGTAACATCCGTGCCGCGCCAACGCGACAGCCTGTTCAAAGAGGGGTTTGTTGCGATTGACATGGGTCGGGTTGAAGACGCGTGCGGGGATTTCGCAGGTCTCGATTGCCTGTTCCAACATCGAAAGGCCCCTGTCGCCGTCGCCCATATGGCAATGCACGATCCCTGCCTTGCCGGTCATCAGGCCCGCGACATGCGCCTCACTTGCGATCCGCAGAAACTCGTCCATTGTCGGTTGGCTTGACCGGTGATCACTGATCGCCAGTTCGCCGACGCCGATAACCGGATCAAGGAATACTATATCACCCCGGGCGGAACCGGTCAGGGTGGTCAGAGGGACGTGATAGCCACCAGTGTGACACCAAGCCGAAAGCCCCTCCTCCCGCAGCCCATAGGCCTGCTGCACCAACGTCTGCGTGTTGCGGGTCAGATCGTCCGTACCCAATACCCCGACAACCGAGGTGACCCCGGCACGGGTGAACGAGGACAGGACCATCGGCGGCACCCGGCTGGCTGGCCCGGTTTCACCGCCACCACCCGTGATATGCGCATGTCCGTCGATCAAACCCGGAACAACCGATGCACCTTCGACGTCAACGACTTCAGCCTGAAGCGGATCCGGCAGTTCGGGTTGAGTGCTACCGAGGTAAATAATGCGTTCACCCGCGGTGAGAATATGGCCTAAACCAACAGGCTCAGGCGTATAGAGCCGCGCATTCTTGATCAGTTTCAACACGTTTCATACCCGTCAGTAAGAGCAAAGACATCCTTTCTTGCACTGAAAGTCAGCAGAAGAACCATCCCTTAATTCGGAGAAAGCGTAAATGTCGGGCGCAGGCCTTAAAGGCAAAATCTTAGGAGCGCTGAGGTAAAGTCGGGCATTTGCGCAATTCGCCGCGCCCGTCGCTTTCGGATCGGAACAACTGTAAGAAGCGAATGTAGCGGACGCCGTGAAACCTTTGTTGACAGCCGCCTCACTGAGAAAAGGCCCGCCGGAATGGTGGGCCTTTCTATTTTCACGTTCAGCTCTTTTTGCCGACATTTTCTTCGAATGAGACTTCAAAAGCCGCCTGCTTTTCAGGACTGGCTTCGGTCTGATACTTGGCTTTCCATTCGCTCATGGTCATCCCGTAAAAGATCTGGCGGGCTTCGTCCTTGTCCATCTCAATGCCCTGTTCATTGGCCGCTTCCTGATACCAGCGCGACAGGCAGTTGCGGCAAAATCCGGCCAGGTTCATCATGTCGATGTTCTGAACATCGGTCCTGTCTTCCATCAGGTGCTGCTGCAACCTGCGGAATGCGGCGGCCTGAAGTTCGGTTTCAGTTTTCTGGTCCATGTTCTCGCTCCGGATGCTTGCCCAATATGTTCAAGATGACCTAACAACCAAAGCGGGCCGTTTCAATCATCAGCAACACCTCAGTGCGCTAGGCCAGTTTCAACGCCAGCCAGGGCACGATGAAAAAGATAAGCACCAGAATTTTGTAATTGGCCAGATACCTGAAATACGCACGTTTCACATCCGCGCGGTCCATTTGGAACATCCGACTATGGATGCCAGCCGCCCAATCCTGCATCAGCACGACCATCAGGGTCGAAAATAGTAACACAGCAAGGTTGATCACCGCCATCCAGCCGAAAACAGATGTCAAAAGCTCTTGCGTCATGATCGCCTCCTTTCGCCTGATATATGGGGTTTCGGGCGTGGTCGCTCAATGGTGCGCAGGCTCTCAGCCACCAAAAGTCACAATTCGCTTTGCGAAAGGGCGTCTTCCAGGACAATTCCCAGACGTTCGGCCCATGCGCGCTGCCCCGCGTGGTCGGCGATCAGGTCATTGCGCAGTTCGATTAACGCATTAGGGCGGCCAAAGGCAGTGCAATGCTTGTCGATCGCATCGCCCGGCAGAACGCCAGTATAGGGTTCATTGACGCCAACACATAGGTCCTTTTCAGCCTGCAACAGGTGGATCAGTGGGCGCGAAAAACGCTCATCCGGAGTGTGCAGCACACCGACATGCCAGGGACGCGGTTCGCGTCCACGCAACTGCCGGGTGAAGGAATGCATCGACACGATCACCGCATGGGGCAGTGCGGCCAGCTCAGCCAATGCCCTATGGTAAGGGCGGTAACACATGTTCAGACGCCGCTCGCGCTCATCCGCATCGGCGTTACGGTTGCCGGGAATGATTGACCCATCATACAGTTTCATCACAAGAGTCGGGTCGTCCTCGCCTCGGTTCGGATCGATCACAAGGCGCGAGAAATTCGCCGCGATCACAGGCGCGTTCAGAATTTCACCCAGATGTTTCGATACTTCATAGGCGCCCACGTCATAGGCAATGTGGCGCTCCATATCCTCACGCGGCAAGCCAAGATCCCCACCATTGATTCCCGGTGGAACAGTATTGGTCGCGTGGTCACATGTGATCAGCCAGCGGGAAGGGCGATCCGCGCCATGGATAAAAAACGGAGAATACGTCATAAGCCTGTCATGTTGTTTCCGGCAGGTTTAGGACAGTTGCTTCGGAAAGGGAATTGCGCAATAAGCGGGCAGAGTCGATGTTTGCGGTAACATTCGCGCAAATTCAGGACATGATTTGAGGAGAACAAGTTCAATGCGACGCCTGAGAAATGTGAAAATCGTGGCGACGCTGGGGCCGGCGTCCAATGACTATGACACCATTCGCGCATTGCACGAAGCCGGAGCCGACGTATTTCGCCTGAACATGAGCCATGGCAGCCATGACGAAATCCGCGAGCGGCACCGGATCATCCGTCAGGTCGAAAAGGATCTGGACAGCCCTATCGCCATTCTTGCAGATCTGCAGGGGCCAAAGCTGCGTGTCGGCGTATTTGCCAATGATGCGGAAGAGCTGATCGAGGGTGCCGTGTTTCGGTTGGATCTGGATCCGGCCCCGGGCGACGCAGGCCGCGTATGCCTGCCCCATCCCGAGATTTTTGCTGCGCTGGAACCCGGTGCGCGCCTCTTGGTCAATGATGGCAAAATTCGCCTGATCGTACAGGATTGCGGCCAGGATCATGCGAATTGTACCGTCGAGGTCGGCGGGACAATTTCGAACCGAAAGGGCGTGAACGTGCCGGATGTCGTGCTGCCCTTGGCCGCGTTGTCCGCCAAGGATCGTGGTGATCTGGAATTCGTCTGCCAGCTGGGTGTGGATTGGTTGGCGCTGAGTTTCGTTCAGCGGGCCAAGGATGTTTTTGAGGCTCGGGCACTGGCCGATGGGCGCGCCTCGATCCTGTCCAAGATTGAAAAGCCTGCTGCGGTTGAAGCGTTTGACGACATCCTCGATGCCTCTGACGGCATTATGGTTGCGCGCGGAGATCTGGGCGTGGAGCTGCCGGTTTCCGCGGTGCCCCCGATCCAGAAACGTCTGGTCCGCCGGTGCCGTAGCGCCGCCAAGCCGGTGATTGTGGCCACACAGATGCTGGAAAGCATGATCGAAAGCCCGATGCCCACGCGCGCCGAGGTTTCAGATGTGGCAACCGCAATCTACGAAGGCACGGATGCCATCATGCTGAGTGCGGAATCTGCCGCTGGCTCATATCCGATCGAGGCCGTGCAGACCATGAACAAGGTCGCCATCGAGGTCGAAGCCGACCCCACTTATGATCAGATTATCGCAGCATCGCGCACGGCAAAGGGAACAACCGTGGCCGATGGTATCGTCGCCGCCGCTCGCGAAATTGCCGAGAAAACGGATATCAAGGCCATCTGTTGTTTCACTCAAAGCGGCACAACTGCGCTGTTGACCGCGCGCGAACGCCCCGGAGTTCCGATCATTGCAATGACCCCAGCAAAGGGAACAGCTCGTCGGTTATGCCTGAGCTGGGGCTGCCATTGCGTAATGACGCCCGAGCTTGAGCGTTTCAAAGGGGCGGTCGTGAGCGCCGCCCGTGCTGCTCGTTCTGGTGGATTTGCAACTGACACGGATCAGATCGTTGTCACCGCTGGTGTTCCGTTCAACGTGCCCGGCACGACCAATATCCTGCGGATCGCGCCTTGCGACGAAAGGCTGATCTATAACACGGATCCTGGCTGATCAGGCGGGTATGACATTCTGCCCGACCGGTTCCTTGACGATTTCCATCACGGTAAAGGAACTGGTCTGGTGAATGCCCGGAAGCTTATTGATCTTTTCCCCCAGGGTCTGGCGGAAATGGGCGATGTCGCGTGTGCGAACGGTTAACAGATAATCAAACGACCCCGCCACCATCAGGCAGCTTTCGATTTCGGTGACATCGCGCACGGCATCGTTGAATTTATCCAATGAGTTCTCAGACGTTGCAGCCAGGGAAACCTGCACAACCGTCATATGCCCGAGACCCAACCGCTCCTTGTCCAGAACGGCGCTGTATCCGGTGATATAGCCGGTTCTTTCCAGTCGTTTTACACGCTCTGAGCACGGGGTGTTGGTCAGGTTTACCCGCATGGCAAGCTCGACGATTGGCAGGCGGCCATTGGCTTCCAATTCCTGCAGGATGCGTTGATCGATCTTGTCCAATTCTCTGTCCATTAGGTAAATTCCCTGTAATTTTGGCGCATAATGGGATAATTTACTGAGAATAGACCAAAAATAATACCATTTCCTAGTGATTTTTCCTGATACTGACTTGAGGGCAGTCTACAATAAATGCTCCAAGTTCCGGCTGCCCTGCCGGGGGCACGGGCCCCGGTCAAATGAACAATAAATGGAGGAACGAGATGACAACAAAAATTGTCATAGGACTGGACGGGACAGAATCCGGAGAACGTGCCATCGCCTTCGCCAAAGATTTGGCTGAAAGAATTGGTTCATGCGAGCTTCTGGTTGCATATGTCATTGAATGGTCGCCCTACACTTTTCAGACACCTGAAGAAAACGCAAAGCGGCACATGCGGCGTGAGGAGGAGATTGAACTAGCAACGACACGGGTGGTGGCACCCGCCGTCGACGCCCTGAAGGCCGCGGGTTTCGCCGCGACCGGAGTGGTGCGCCACGGAGATGTGGCTGAAACGCTGAATGCCATCACGGTAGACAGCAAGGCCGTACAGATTGTCGTTGGACGCTCGTCCGCGGATGGCCTCAAAAAGCGTATCTTCGGCAGCTCAACGCAAAACCTTGTAATGCATGCCGATGTACCGGTCACGGTCGTGAATTGAGGGAGGCACAGGAATGAAAACACTATCTCAACTGGGATTGGCAGCCGCCACCCTGATGGCCAGCCCCGTCGCCGCGCAAGAGGCGCCCGGGTTGGACGAAAAGATCAATCAGGCTTTTGCTGATATCACTGGGCCATTCGTTAGCTTCATATTCGCACCAATTCCCGGGACAGGATTTCCCTGGATCGTGATGTGGTTGGTTATCGCGGCGTCGGTCTTTACTCTGTACTTTGCTTTTGTGCAGATGCGCTTTTTCGGCCACGCGATAAGTCTGGTCAAAGGCGACTATTCCGATCCCAACGATGCTGGTGAGGTTAGCCACTTTCAGGCATTGGCCACTGCCCTGTCGGGCACGGTCGGGCTTGGCAATATCGCAGGCGTTGCCGTTGCTGTTGGCATTGGTGGCCCCGGGGCGACCTTCTGGATGATCCTGGCTGGTCTTCTGGGCATGGCGTCAAAATTCACCGAATGTACACTTGGCGTAAAGTATCGCAACGAATACGAAGACGGCAGCGTCTCGGGCGGCCCGATGTACTATATGTCCAAGGGTTTTGACGAGCTTGGCCTGCCCGGAGGTAAGATCCTGGCGGTTGTGTTCTCGATCTTCTGTATTCTTGGAGCGCTGGGCGGGGGCAACATGTTTCAGGCCAATCAGGCGCATCAGCAGATTGCAGGCATCGTCGGGAATTACCCGGGTTGGATCACCGGTGTGGTCTTTGCGGTTGTCGTGTTCATGGTGATCGTCGGTGGACTTAAATCCATCGCGCGAGTGACTGAAAAAGTTGTGCCCTTTATGGGCGTGATGTATGTCGCGGCGGCTCTGGTCATCATCGTCATGAATGCGGATATGATCGGTTGGGCCTTTGGTCAGATCTTTGCCGGTGCGTTTACCGGTCTTGGTGTGGCCGGCGGAATGGTCGGTGCTCTAATCCAGGGCTTCAAACGGGCCGCGTTCTCGAACGAGGCCGGCGTTGGGTCTGCTGCGATTGCCCACTCGGCGGTGCGCACAAAGGAGCCGATCACAGAAGGCTTTGTTTCGCTGCTTGAGCCGTTCATCGATACGGTCGTGATCTGTACCATGACCGCGCTGGTGATCATCATCACACAGCAGCTGATCATCGACCCCGAGACCGGCAACTATATGTTGAACGAAGCAGGAAGCGCTATTGCGACCGTTGACGGCAACTCGGGCGTCAGCCTGACCTCTGCCGCCTTTGGCAGCGCGTTCAGCTGGTTCCCCTATGTTCTGGCGATTGCGGTGATCCTGTTTGCTTTCTCGACTATGATCAGCTGGTCCTACTATGGCCTGAAGGCCTGGACCTATCTGTTCGGTGAGGGGCACACCAAAGAGCTGGTGTTCAAGATCATCTTCTGCGTCTTCGTGGTGATCGGTGCTGCGGCCAACCTCGGCCCGGTTATCGACTTCTCGGATGCGGCGATCTTTGCGATGGCGGTTGTGAACGTCTTTGCGCTCTACTTCCTGATGAAGATCGTTCGTCAGGAACTGGCATCGTATAGTGAAAGACTGAAAAGCGGTGAGATCCGCAAATACGGTCACTAAATAGACCACCGGGGCGGCCTGCGTCGCCCCGGTGCCTGACTGGGCTGCTAAAATTGCAGATTCAGCCAAAACCCCCTTGCCAGTATGGTCGAACTTGCGTAAACGGCGCTTCTGATCGCGTGACCGGCCGAGATGGCATGCCGAGTCGCGTTTCGAACCGAACCCCGAAAGGAGACGGAAATGCCTAAGATGAAGACAAAGTCGAGCGCCAAAAAGCGCTTTAAGGTGACTGCGACCGGTAAGGTCCTTGCTGGCCAGGCCGGCAAACGTCACGGCATGATCAAGCGGACCAAGAAATTCATCCGCGATGCTCGTGGCAACACCACCCTGTCCGCCCCCGACGCCAAAATCGTCAAGGGCTATATGCCCTACGATCGATAAGAGGAGATTAAGACATGTCCCGCGTTAAAGGTGGAACCGTAACTCACGCCCGTCACAAGAAGGTTATCAAGGCCGCCAAAGGTTACTATGGCCGCCGCAAAAGCACCTTCAAGGTTGCCCGTCAGGCCGTAGACAAGGCCAACCAATATGCAACCCGCGACCGTAAGAACCGCAAGCGTAACTTCCGCGCGCTGTGGATCCAGCGTATCAACGCTGCTGTACGTTCGCATGACGAAGCCCTGACATATTCCCGCTTCATCAACGGCCTGAACCTGGCCGGTATTGAAGTGGACCGTAAAGTTCTGGCCGATCTGGCCGTGCACGAACCGGAAGCGTTCGGCGCGATCGTCGCCCAGGCTCAGGCTGCTCTGACCGCCTGATCCTCTGTAAAGAGACAGTGAATAAAGGGCCGTTCCGTTTGGGGCGGCCTTTTTTGTTACTGGTAGGGTCCGCTTTGAACCAAGAAGGCCGGATGCTGTGCAATGTCTGTCTGCCCGATTACTGAGAACGGTCAAACGATCTTGGGTTTATTTGCGATTTGGCTCACATAGGACATAAAGCCAAAAAACATCTTGGCAGATACTCTGCGTTTCGCTTCTGATTTCAAAGCCTCTGCAGTTTCGGAAAATAACAGACCCTCTTCCACCATGCGGTCCGCTCCGCGTTCAATTACGGTGAGAAAATAGGTCGCTTCCCCTTCTGCCACATATCCATGACCTTTCCGGGCCCCAAGTTGAAATCCGGCATCGACCAGGATGCCTGAAATCTGACGCATTATCCAAAGATTAGTGACATTTTGATTGATCATGAATTTGATGAGTTGATCGAGCGGATCAAAGTCCGCGATCTGCGCAGTTGCGGTACTGTAGTCGCCATCACAAATTGCCAGTACACTTCCGGGCTTCAAAAGGCGGAAGGCCTCTTGGACAACGTCTTCAGGTCCAGGGACGTGGCACAACAACGTGTGCATTAACACAAGGTCAAAGGTCTCGCTTTCAAAACCTGTGTTTTTGGCATCCCCGATATCGAAGCTAAGTCGATCATCATCCCCAAAGCTCTTCTGGGCCCGAGCGACCATGACGGGCGAGGGTTCAATTCCATGGGCCGTTGCGGCTCCTGCAAGCTCCAACAAATCTCGGGTAACGTGTCCTGTTCCTGAACCAAGCTCCAGCGCCCGTGCACCTTTGGGGAGACTCAGGTTTTCCATGTAGGCTTTGCGAATTGCAATCTGCGCAGGCTCTAAACAGCGCACTTCCATTGCTGTTGCGATCCGCTCTTGAAGGGCGGTGTCTTGCGCGCCGAGGTCAGAGTATGGATCGGCCATAAGTTAACTCATTTGAAATGGACCACAGGAGGACATGATAGACCAACATTTTCATCGGCACCAATAGCGGCCATTGAGGCCCATTGGTCGTGTGACGGGGCATCTCCGGCCCTCTGCCCCCTAGCTACACCAGCAACACGTAGGGGCTTCGCCATCATCATTTGTGAAGTTGGCTCCTGAAAACCGCAACTCAGCCCGTAATATGCCGCCTGGTTTCGGCCATACCAATACCGCTTGTCAGGCTGGATATGCCTATTCTCATAGCGGCCTGTCAGGATGCAGGATCACCAACTATCGTGTTCTGTTCGCGCTCAGAGATTTTGGTGCCGCACCCTCTTGCGCCGTTCATCCCGACCAAGACCTGCACGCGGCACCAAATGTTGTCAAATTCGTTGCGACCACCCCATGCCACACAAACGCCCAGCATGGGATTTCTTTAGAGTGCTGCCTTGCGGCTTTCGTCCAGATAAATCTCGCGCAGACGTTTGGCTATGGGTCCCGGCGTGCCGTCGCCCAGCGCTGTGCCGTCAATTTCAACCACAGGCATGACAAAAGCACTGGCCGAGGTGGTGAACGCCTCATCAGCCTCCTTGGCCTCGTCGATAGTGAACAGGCGTTCTTCGACAACCATCTGCGCTTCGGCTGCCATTCGCAGAACGGCCTTGCGGGTGATGCCGTGCAGGATGTCGCTCGACAACGGCCGGGTGACAATCTTGTTGCCTTTGACAAAATACGCGTTGTTGCTGGTGCCCTCGGTCACATAGCCGCCTTCGACCATCCAGGCATCATCACAGCCCGCGGCCTTGGCCATCATCTTGCCCAGCGAGGGATAGAGCAGCTGTGTCGTCTTGATGTCACGCCGGCCCCAACGGATATCCTCGATCGAGATGACCTTGGCACCTTTCCGGGCAGCAGGGCTGTCTGCCAGACCCGGCTTGTTTTGGGTGAACAAAACCAGTGTGGGTTTGGTATCAGTCGCAGGAAATGCAAAATCCCGGTCGCCGTCGCTGCCGCGCGTGACCTGAAGATAGACCAGCCCCTCTTCAATGCCGTTCAACTCAACCAGCTTGCGGTGGATCTCCAGCAGCTCGTCCTTCGCGCAGGGTTCAGCCATCTGTAATTCGTCCAGCGAGCGCTTGAGGCGGACCGCGTGGCCTTCGAAGTCGATCAGCTTGCCGTCCAGAACGCTGGTCACCTCATACACGGCATCGGCCATCAGGAAGCCACGATCAAAGATCGACACTGTGGCTTCGGTTTCGGGCAGGTAGTCGCCATTCACATAAACGGTGCGGGTCATGTCAATCTCCTTAGCCCCAGAGCGCCGCCAATGGCGGGTACACTCCGGCATCATCAAAAGTCAGCGGGTTGTCGCGGTCTTCGGCCAACAGAAGTGGTCCGTCAAGGTCCGTTACCATCGCACCCTGCGCCAGCAATGTCGCAGGGGCCATCGCCAAAGAGCTGCCGACCATACAGCCGACCATGATGTCATAGCCTTCAGCAATCGCCGCTTTGCGCAGCTCCAGCGCTTCGGTCAGACCTCCGGTCTTGTCGAGCTTGATGTTGATCACATCATATTTGCCCTTCAGTTTGGGCAGGCTGGCACGATCATGGCAGGATTCGTCGGCGCATACGGGAACCGGGCGCTCCATCCCGATCAGCGCGTCATCGTCACCGGCGGGCAGAGGTTGCTCGACCAAGGCCACACCCAGGCGCACAAGATGTGGCGCAAGATCGGTGTAAACGGCGGCGGACCAACCTTCATTTGCGTCCACGATGATTGTCGCATCCGGTGCGCCTGCGCGAACGGCTTCAAGTCGGGGCATGTCATCCGGCGTGCCCAGTTTGATCTTTAAAAGCGGGCGATGTGCATTCGCAGCCGCCTGCGCCTGCATCGCCTCGGCGGTGTCCAATGACAATGTATAGGCCGTGATTTCGGGGCCCGGCTGAGGCAGCCCAGCCAGATTCCAGACGCGTTTACCGGCACGCTTGGCCTCAAGATCCCACAGCGCACAATCTACGGCATTCCGTGCAGCGCCCGCAGGCAATAAGTCCATCAGTTGCACTCGGTCGAAACTGTCGGGCAATCCGGCAATTTCAGCCTCGACCGAATCCAGTGTTTCACCATAACGCGCATAGGGCACACATTCGCCCCAGCCCTGATACTGGCCGTCAGAAATGCGTACGGTCAGAACCTTGGCCTCGGTCCGTGACCCACGCGAAATTGTAAAGACCTGAGCCAGCCTGAATACATCGCGAGAGACGTCAATTTGCATAACATACCTTTTCCTGGCAGAGCCGCCCGGATTTTCCAATTTAGATCCGGGCCGGCGGGACCAGACCGCTTTATACTGCTGCCAGCGCGTCGACCAGCTTGCCTGCACCAAAACGGAACGGGTCCGTCGCGGGCAGCCCCATGTCGGCTTCGACCTGTGCCAGATAGGCGGATGCGTCTGCTTCACTCATATGCTGCGTGTTGACCGAAACACCGATGACCTGACACTCAGGATTGGCAACCTTGGCCAGCGCCAGCGCCGTGTCCCGCAGAGCCTGCAAAGATGGCAAACTATAGGTCGGCAGACCGCGCATATGCTCGCGGGTGGGTTCATGGGACAGGATCAACGCGTCCGGTTGACCGCCATGGATCAACGCCATTGTCACGCCGGAATATGACACATGAAACAGTGACCCTTGCCCTTCGATCAAATCCCAGTGGTCGTCATCATTGTCGGGTGTCAGCCATTCGACCGATCCCGCCATGAAATCTGCGATCACCGCGTCCAGCGGTACACCGTCACCGGTGATCAGAATGCCAGTCTGGCCAGTAGCTCGGAAGGTCGACTTCATGCCACGCTTGCGCATCTCGGCATCCATGGCCATCGCGGTGTACATCTTGCCAACCGAACAATCGGTGCCCACGGCAAGACAGCGCTTACCTTTACGTTTGATGCCGTTGGCGATTGGATAGTCGACCGACGGAACCCGCACATCATGCAGCTTGCGGCCTGTTGCTTCGGCGACTGCGACTAGATCGGGTTCATCACACAAAAGGTTGTGCAGGCCCGAGGCCAGGTCGAAACCTTCCTCCAATGCCATGACCAGCACCTTTTTCCATTCCTGACTGATCACACCGCCACGATTGGCCACGCCAATGACCAAAGTCTTGGCCCCGGCCTCTTTGGCCTTAGCCAGGGACATGTCGGTCAGGCCCAGATCGGCTTTACAGCCCTCCATCCGGTATTGACCCACGGCGTTTTCCGGACGCCAGTCCTTGATTCCAACGGCAACCTTGGCCGCCAGCTGGTCGGGCGCATCGCCCAAAAACAACAGATACGGTGTCTCGATCATTGCGGTGCACTCCTTTGATTCTGGCGCAGGCTATGGGACGGGCAAGGCGAGTGTTTCTCGATTTCGCCCAGCATCGCTGGATCCCGCAGGAAAATTTCGCGCAAATATCTCAGCTTGCGCAAAATTCTTTCAAGTTTTTAAAGCGATTAAACTTTAATCACCAGAGACACGGCGCATTGCGGCGAATGCTGCGACTGCATTGCCGCAGATGCACAAACATGCTTGCGGAGACCTGCGCAATTTAATACCTCATAAGACAACAAAATCGCAATTTCCTTTCCTGCACGAGGTCCAGATGAGCTTTCGCATTCAACCCGCCGCCCCCGCGCGCCCCAACCGTTGTCAGTTGTTTGGCCCCGGGTCGAACACCAAGCTGTTCCCCAAGATGGCGGCCTCTGCGGCGGATGTGATCAATCTTGACCTTGAGGATTCGGTTGCACCATCTGACAAGGATACAGCACGTGCCAATGTCATCGAGGCGCTGAGCACCCTTGATTGGGGCTCCAAATACATGTCCGTACGAATCAACGGACTGGATACGCCTTACTGGTACCGCGATGTCGTAGATGTGATGGAGCAGGCCGGAGATCGACTGGACCAGATCATGATCCCCAAGGTCGGTTGTGCGGCGGATGTCTATGCGGTGGACGCGTTGGTCACCGCCATCGAACGCGCAAAAGGCCGTACCAAACCAATCAGCTTTGAGGTCATCATCGAATCCGCAGCTGGCCTCGCCCATGTCGAAGAAATCGCCGCCTCGTCCCCCCGGATGCAAGCCATGAGCCTTGGGGCCGCCGACTTTGCGGCCTCGATGGGCATGCAGACAACTGGCATCGGCGGCACGCAGGAAAATTATTACATGCTGCGCGAAGGTGAAAAACACTGGTCCGACCCGTGGCACTGGGCGCAGGCCGCCATCGTTGCCGCCTGCCGCACCCATGGCGTGCTGCCGGTGGATGGACCGTTCGGCGATTTCAGCGATGACGAAGGCTTTATCGCGCAGGCCAAACGTTCTGCCACTTTGGGCATGGTCGGCAAATGGGCAATCCACCCCAAGCAGATCGCACTGGCCAACCAGGTCTTTACTCCGTCCGATGAAGCCGTGTCAGAGGCCAGCGAGATCTTGGCCGCAATGGAGCAGGCCAAGGCCAATGGCGAAGGTGCGACGGTCTACAAGGGGCGTCTGGTGGATATCGCCTCGATCAAACAGGCCGAGGTGATCGTGGCCCAGGCCGAATTGATCGCTGCCAATAGCTAATAGTAGAAAGGCGCCTCACCGGGCGCCTTTTTCTTACCGTCCGAAGACATCATTGGGTGTCCAGGTGAACCTTTCGCCCTTTTTACCAGATTTCATCATCAGACAGGATGTTCCGAGCTTCTGGAAATAGATGATCTTGAGCGCGTACCACCCGGCTTTGGGCACATCGACTTCGGTCCGCTGATTGGCCTCGCAGCCCTGAATGCCCGAGACTTGTCCAATGTTCTGGCCTCCGACGAATGCCTCTATCCCGTCATTTGACCACGTTTCCAACTCGTAGATTCCAGCAGAGTCGAACCGCATGTACCCCGTAATTTCGGCGGCGACATTGTAAGCGCCGTCAAACGTCATGACGTCCTGACCCTTACTGGTGTCCCTGTAATCCAAGCCCCGCAACGGTTGTCCGGGCTGCGCTTTAGACAGCATGCTTTTTGCATGGCTCAGATCTCGGATCTTCTTGTGTTGATTGCCAGTGCCAAAGTAATTCACATTCAATCCCGCCTTGGGGCTAGGCTGTGGGTTGGCAGGTTGCAGTTTTAACGGAGCTGCAAAAGATGCACCCGCAATCATCACCAAAGTTGCGACCAGTGCTCCGGTCCGAACAAGTTTCATCGTCTTCTCCCTGAATACGACCGGTTGGGGTTGTCCCCATTTTTGGTCAATTCTTTGGCAAGACAGTAAAACGTGAATCCAACTCCGGCAAGTCGGTACAGAATCATCTTTCCAATGTCAGGCCCGCATATCCTTGGGCGAGCCCATGACGACATAGGACGTGATCGACGTGACATGGGGCAAAGTCCCCAGAACTTCGGTGTGAAAAGTTTTGTAAGACGACAGATCTGCACATTCCACGCGCAACAGGTATTCGATCGTGCCGGTGATGTTATGGCACTCCACCACTTCAGGCGCGCGCTGCAAAGCACGCTCGAACCCTTCCTGAGCGGCCTTTGTATGTTCGCCCAGCCCAACGCCGATATAGGCGACAAAGCCGATGCCCAGCGCAGGTGGGTTCAATACAGCACGATAGCCCGAGATCACGCCCGCGCGCTCTAATTCCTGAACACGGCGCAAACAGGCCGAGGCTGACAGCCCGACCCGATCGGCCAATTCAAGGTTGCTTATCCGCCCATCACGTGTCAGCTCACGCAATATATGGCGATTTATATCATCCAACTTGATCATTAATTGCAGAATTACCGCAATAACCAGCGCAAACGCAATTTCATTTGTGCGGATTCCATCAATTATCTGCGCTATGAACCCTGAATTGCTTTTTGCCCTCGTCACCTTTGCCTTCGTCTCGTCGATCACGCCGGGACCCAATAACCTGATGCTGATGGCCTCGGGCGCGAATTTCGGGTTTCGACGCACAATCCCACATATGTTCGGAATCGGGTTGGGCTTTACAGTCATGGTCCTTCTGGTCGGAACGGGGCTGGTGCAGGTGTTTGATGCCTATCCGATCAGCTATACCGTGTTGAAAGCGGCGTCGGTGGCCTATCTGCTGTATCTGGCATGGAAAATCGCGCATTCGGCCCCAGCCGAAGCGGGCGCACCTGCGGGGACACCGATGACGTTTTTACAGGCCGCAGCATTCCAATGGGTCAATCCAAAAGCCTGGGCCATGGCCCTGACAGCAACAACCGTATACACCCCCGATCGCTCCCTGAACGCCATCGTCATTGTCGCGATTGTTTTCGGCGCAATCAATTTGCCCTCGGTCAGCACATGGACGGTACTCGGGCAGCAGATGGCGCGGATTCTCACGAACCCCCACCGACTGATGCTGTTCAACTGGGTGATGGCGGGGCTGCTGGTCGCGTCGCTCTACCCTGTGCTTTGGCCCGTTTGAGAACGTTCGCAGGCTGGCAATGACCGGTCATCAAGGCCCTTTTGAGGGTGAATACGGGCACCCCTACCAACCCTTTAAATCTTGCTGAGTTGCATCCGGGGCAACGTCAGGCCATATAGCAGGGAACTTCCGCGTTGAGAGGCGTCATGACCCAGTATCTGGAATTCGAAAAACCTTTGGCCGAGATCGAAGGAAAGGCCGAGGAACTGCGTGCACTGGCGCGCGCCAATGAAGAGATGGATGTGGCCGCAGAGGCCGCCGCTCTGGATGCCAAGGCTGAAAAGCTGTTGGACGAACTCTATGCCGATCTGACGCCATGGAGAAAATGTCAGGTCGCTCGTCACCCTGGACGTCCCCATTGCAAAGACTACGTGGAAGATCTGTTCACCGAATTCACACCTCTGGCAGGCGATCGGAATTTTGCTGACGACCTGGCCGTGATCGGCGGTCTGGCGCGGTTCAACGATCAACCCGTTATGGTGATCGGCCACGAAAAGGGCAGCGACACCAAATCGCGCATCGAACGCAATTTCGGCATGGCTCGCCCCGAAGGGTATCGCAAGGCTGTCCGACTGATGGAAATGGCAGGACGCTTTGGACTGCCGGTTATCACCTTGATCGACACGGCTGGCGCCTATCCCGGCAAAGGCGCCGAAGAGCGCGGCCAGTCCGAGGCGATTGCCCGCTCGACCGAAATGTGCCTGAAGATCGGCGTCCCGTTGGTCTCGGTCATCATCGGCGAAGGTGGATCAGGCGGTGCGGTGGCTTTTGCAACGGCAAACCGTGTCGCGATGCTGGAGCATTCGGTCTATTCGGTCATTTCACCCGAAGGCTGCGCCTCGATCCTTTGGAAAGATTCAGAGAAAATGCGCGAAGCAGCCGAAGCGTTGCGGCTGACTGCGCAAGACCTGCACAAGCTGGGCGTTTGCGACCGGATCATTTCGGAACCCAAGGGCGGCGCACATCGCGATCGCGCTGCGACCGTGGACTCCGTGCGGGATGCGATTACGGCGATGCTCAAGGATCTGGACGGCAAGGATTCCGCCGCCCTGATCAGAGATCGTCGTCAAAAATTCCTCGACATCGGCTCAAAAGGGCTGGCTGCGTAACCCTCAGCCCCCCAACTGCCTCAGCAGCGCAACTGAGGGCTCTCCGGTCGCGGGCAGCCCATTGGCCCGCTGGTACGCAGAAATCGCGGATGTCGTGTTATTCCCGATGACACCATCCGCCCCTTGCGTATCGTAGCCCGCGGATGTCAAACGGCGCTGCAACTCTTTGCGGTTCTCAAGTGTCAGCCCAGTCTCATCCGGGCCGAACGAGGCCTGGAACGGCGCCCCTCCGGCAATTCGGTCTGATAGATGCCCTACCCCGATCGCATAGCTGTCCGAGTTATTATACCGTTTGATCACCTGAAAATTGCGGAACACGGCAATGCGGGGCCCTGGCACCTGGGGTTGCAGCACAGCAACCGGCGTACCGGATACCGTCCCGGCCTCACCGCCCCAGGGCTGCCCACGCACCCAACCGGAACGCGCCAGATAAGCCGCCGTTGATGCCAGCGAATCCGTTGGGTCGTCGGACCAGATATCGCGCCGTCCATCGCCGGTGAAATCCACCGCATAGGCCAGATAAGAGGTCGGAATGAACTGCGTGTGCCCCATGGCACCGGCCCAGCTACCTGTCATGTTGGCGGGCGTCGTGTCGCCGTTCTGCAGAATCTTCATCGCTGCCATCAGTTGGCTCTCAAAGAACTGCCCGCGCCGACCGTCATAGGCCAGCGTCGACAGGGCCGATACAACAGGCACATCCCCACGTCGCGCACCATAACGGCTTTCAAGCCCCCAAATTGCCACGACAACTTCTTTGTCCACGCCGTACTGCGCCTCGATCTGAGACAGCGTTCCCGCATGACGCACCAGCATTTGCTTGCCGGTCGCGATCCGTTCATCTGAGGTTGCAATCGCCAGGTAGTCTTCAAGCGACCTCTTGAACTCGACCTGATTTCGGTCCCGCTCGATCACTCCGGGCAGATATCCGGCGCCCTGGAAGGCGCGGTTAATTGTGCTTTGCGAAATCCCCTGTGCGGCCGCGCGGCTTTTGAAGCCCGCCACCCAGGCGTCCCAGCCCGCGTTCCGAACCGGTTGCATGCGCGCGGCCGGCGCCGAAGAAGAAGGCACGCTGTCCGTACAGGCAACCAACAAGCCGGAGCCCAGCCCAAGGGAAAATAACCGTCGATCAATCATGGTTGAAAACTGCTCTTATTGTGATTTCTCACAGCCTAGCGCAGAGAAATCGCCGGGGCCAGAACGGCGATACCGAATCGGGCGATTTCGGCAGCTTCGGCAACAAGCCGCTTAGCTGACCAGCATCCGCAGGCCCTGTGTAACATCCGAGCGAACCGCAAGGCGCAGACCCGGCTCATCCCCGGCCTTTAGCGCCGCAATTATCAGCTTGTGGTGATGCGGTGGTTCCGTTCGCCGCAGCCGCCCATAAAGCGCGCGCATCGTCGGCCCAAGCTGCAACCATACGGTTTCGGCAATCGCCAGCATCGCCGGGGCCTGCGCCCGCAGATACAGAGTTCGGTGAAACTCCAGATTGGTGCGAATATATCCAACGGCATCACGTTTGGTGACCATCTCGGCCACCGTCATGTTGATGCTCTGCAATCGGTCAATCAGGGCAATATGCGCACGGGGCAATGCCCGGCTGGCCAGCTCGACCTCAAGCAAGGCCCGCAGCGCAGCAAGCTCTTCGATCCGGTCATTGGTCAGCTCGGGCGTCGAGACGCGGCCCGAGGACGACAGAAACAGCGCCCCTTCAGCCGCAAGCCGACGCACCGCCTCGCGGGCCGGAGTCATCGAGACACCAAACTCTTTCCCAATTCCCCTTAAGGTCAGTGCCTGACCGGGGGCGATGTCGCCATGCATGATGCGGGATCGCAGGGCCCGGTACACCCGGTCATGCGTTGCGGTCTGCGTTTCCGAGGGGCGTGTGTTCAACATGTCTCTATGTGATCACAAACACCGCACAGGTCAACTCGCAGGCGCGTCAAATCTGAACTGATGCAACTGCGCCCCGTTGTCGCGCAGCCAGCGCCGCTGTTCTTTGTAATCTCCGAATAACCGCTCGACCTGGGCCCAAAAGGCTGGGGAATGGTTCATCTCGGCCAGATGCGCCACCTCATGTGCGGCAACATAATGCAGGACGTCTGGTGGAGCGAGAATCAGCCGCCAGGAAAACATCAATCCACCCTCAGAACTGCATGATCCCCAGCGCGATCGGGTATCCCGAATAGAGATGCTGGCATAAGCCCTACCCAACATCGCTGCGTAGTCATCACATGCGCCGGTCAGCCGGTCGCGTGCCAGTTCTTTCAAAAAGCGCGCCAAACGTCGCGCTTCAGCGCCTTCAGGTACTGAAATCTGATCCGCCTGCAACAGAACGCGTCGGCCCGTTGCCCGGACAATGCGCCGTTGGGTGCCCTCAACAGGAATATGCTGCCCAAATTGAACCACCGAGGGGTCTGGCCGATCACTCAGGTGCTGCCGAATCCAGCTTTCTTTTTGGCGGGCAAAGTTCAACGCATCGGATTCAGAAACGCCATTTGGATAGGTCAGTGTAACACGCCCGTCCAACTGGGATATACGCAGACTGATCCGCCGTGCCCGCGCCGATTTGCGCAATGTCAGCGGCACCGGAGGCGATCCTGGCAGTGCGTGATCTCCCATAGGTCTGTTTCTCCTGCTCAAAGGCTTTGACAGTGCCCGCTGCTTGTGGCACCTGACCTGAATCGTCGATACGACTCACCTGATATCAAGGGGATTGGACATGCCCAAGGAAGAATGGGGTGTAAAGCGCGTTTGCCCGACCACCGGTAAACGGTTTTATGACCTGAACAAAGACCCGATCGTTAGCCCTTATACCGGCGAGATCGTGGAACTCGAAACCGGTAAAAGCCGGATGATCGCAGCAGATGCAGAAGATGCCGCATCGGCCAAGGCGCGCGAAAACGCGCCTGAGGAAGAACTGGTTCTGGATGACGACGACGATGTCGAAGTCGATCTGGATGATGATCTGCTGGATGACGATGATGACAGCAGTGATGAAGTTCCGCTGGACGACATCACTGACATTCCAGCAGAGGACGATAGCTGATCACGGTCAGAGGCGGCCTCGCGCCGCCTCGCGCCATTTGCAATCTGGTTGCAAAATTTTAACGGCGACGCCTGTTTTTGGACTTGCGCTTAGCGCCACTGTCTCATAAACGTCCGCCCACTGCTTCTGCAGTACCTGTATGGGGCCTTAGCTCAGTTGGGAGAGCGCTTGCATGGCATGCAAGAGGTCAGGGGTTCGACTCCCCTAGGCTCCACCAAATCCTAACAGTTCAACATGATAGTACGCATTAGAGCGGTGTGACACACAGGTGTGACACAAAATGAAGCTGCATGCGTATCTCTCACTGTCCCGACATGGCATCTACTACTTTCGTTGGCCACTACCCGACACAAGGCCAAAACCCCACAACAGACCAAACACCACACGTAAGACCCTTCGGGTGTCATTGCGTACGAGATGCCCTAAAGAGGCTGGAACTCTGGCACGGCGTCTTGCAGTGTGCGGCGACACAATAACAAAGCACATAGAAGCATCGGGCATGAACCACGGCGAACTGCGCACAAAGGTGCGTGAGCACTTCACGGAAGTACTAATGAAGGCAAAGGCACGTAGGGATGAACTCGGCCCCTATTCCGAGCTAGAGAAGGAACGCATCGCCGACACCATCCGCCACCATGAAGCGGGTAATGAAGACTACTGGGACCTGCTTGGCAGAGACTACGCCCGCTCAGAACTTGATAAGTTTTGTAACGGCGCGGGGGTTGAGCAGCCCAAGACGCGCGAAGACGCTTTTCTGATTTTAGGTGAAATTAAGAAAGCTCAGTTGGCACTGGCCAATGCTTTACTGGAACACGATAAGACTTTTGAGAAATACGATTTTGGCACGCAGCCCAGCGCGCCTGTGAACGCCCCAGAGAGCGGTCAGCCTAGTTCCGACACTGTCCCAGCTAAAGTTGCGAAGAAGTCCACAGACGCGCCTTCCAGCCCGCTCCTGTCCGTCCTGTTTGCCGAGAGAAAAGCTGAGGCGGAACAGACAGGTCAATGGTCAGTCAAGCTGCTGAACGACTATCAGGCTTGGACAGACCTATTCATAGAATTGCAAGGCGACCGTCCGGTACTAGACTACAAGAAAACAGACGCACGCGACTTTAAGAATGTCCTGATTGAGCTTCCAAGCAACAGGAATAAACTACCGCAAACGATAGGCCTAACACCTAGAGAAGCAATACGAGCAGCTAAAGACCACGGTCTGCAAACGCTATCCGTAAGTACAGTCAACAAGGCCTTGGGAAGGCTGCAAGGGATATGGAAGTGGGCGGACAAACAGTTGGACGAAGAGGTCGTAGACATCTTTGGACCGATGAAGATAGCTGACAACAACAACGCCAGAAACCAACAAGACCCGTTCAGCAAAGAGCAACTGCAGATCATCTTCAACAGCCCCCTGTACACAGGGTGCAAATCGAGGCGGTTCCGCACAGTGCCGGGAGATACAGACCTAAGCGATACCAGTTGGCATTGGCTTCCGCTGCTCGGCCCATGGACAGGCGCACGTCTGAACGAGTTGTGCCAGTTGAGCGTTGAAGACATCGACCAAGAAGAGGGCATACCCCTAATTCGGGTCCAAGAGGGCGACGAAGACCAGCGCGTCAAGTTCGGCAAAAGCAGGCTTGTTCCCATACACCCCGAGTTAGTCCGGCTAGGCTTCCTCCGCTTTGTACAGTCTCAGCGACAGGCAGGCCACGAGCGGATATTCCCTGAACTAAATCTGGGGGCTACAGGCTACTACTCAGATCAGGCCAGCAAAGACTTTAACCGCTACATCGACAGAATTGGCGCGAAGACGGCCAAGACCTCTTTCCACTCTTTCCGCCATAACTTCAAAGATGCTTGCCGTCATGCTGGTGTACAACCTGACATCAATGACATCCTCTTGGGTCATGCGCTGCCCGGTATGGCGGGGCGCTATGGCGACGGCAACGTTCCTTTGCCGGTATTGTATGAGGCAATGCGCAAGGTCACGTACAATAAAATGTCCTTTGAACACGTCAAAGGCTATCCGTAGCATGAGGTCACAAACTGGCCTGCCGTCCGACAACTAAGTTATGAAGCATGACTGCTTATCGAAACAGAAGACACGCTACTCGTCACCTCCCGAGATGTCTGCCAGAAGCAATGTCTCGGCCTTTATAGATCTTATCTCGGAGACCAATTCTCGCAACTCGTTTACGAGCAGGTCCTGATGTTCCTCTGGTTCGCCTTCTTGGTCATCTTCATGCAATTCCGGTTCGGGTGGCTGCAAGTAGTCCATCTCCCCGCCTTTCTTGCTAAAGGCGACGTATTTTTTAACAGCCGTTTCGAGGTGCGCATCGTGTTCTGGCTCATAGGCGTCTTCAGCGCGCTCCTTCAGGCCCTTAATTATGTCCTTTACCAGATCGCCCTCCCGTTTCTTTAGATCGTCTCTCATAGACTTTTCAATCGTCTCGTTCGAAATGCGCTTATGCCTTAAATCTTCGATCGCGTTTTGAACCCGCAGGACATCGAGAACGATCCCAGAAACCTTCTTCGACATGAATGCAAACGCTGAAATGAGCATCATGCTACCCGTCACGCAAACAACTATGGACCCATTTGTCGCTCCCACGACCTTCAAGTCATGTGGTGTCTGTCCAACCAAGTGACCAATACCTCTTGCGATATCGTTCCAGTCGTTGGACCATTTCTTCATATCCGCGATATCTCCGATTGAAGCGTCCTGCTTAAACTGGATACGCGCCGAAGCCATGTCGCCGTTCAAATCATCCGTTAAAACATCCGGTTTAAAGCCATTGTTTTTCAACTCGGCTACGAGCGAACTGAGCGTTTGGATAGCATTGTTAACGCTTGTCAACGCTTGACCGATTTCAGAAGCCGAAGTTGCAGGATCATAGCTCGACTGCGTTACAACACGCTCAACGAACTCAGCACCTCTGTTCCCGAGATATGGCGCAACACCCATGTCGTCGAGATGTGCAACCTGCTGGAAGTTAAGCTCCGTCATTGGCATCGACTTGAGGGCCAATATCAGCTCCTCCAACGGTTCTCGAACTGGTTGCTTCTGGTTCTGTGACGCATTGTGATTGAGGACAGTTCTGAGCTTTTTGTATTGTTCGCTCAGATTTGGACCTTCCTCGTCATACCAACGAGCCAGTTCGAACACTTCTGCTACTTCCATTCTTTAAATAACCTCTTCTGATGCCAATGAATTTATTGGAATGATCTGGCTAATCTTTCGGGAATTTTTCGGTGATATTCAACTCTTGTCTCACAAAGATTTAGCTGCACGACATTCCAACAGAATTTCCCAGCATATTTTTTCGTGCCCCTATCTATAGGTATCTGAGGGCGTCCTTCCCCCATACCCCCTCGGTTTCGATCGCATATTTACAATGCAGATAACTTCTCCGATTTGTGCGTTCTCTGTCTAAGAACGATCCAAGAGGCGCGTCATCATGAAAGACGGTTCAACATCTGAACTACGGAAATACCTTGCTGCGGCAGACCTGACCAACAAGGAGGCGCTCAATGAGTACTCTACCTTAATTCAAGGCGTAGAGCTTTGTGACAGTTTCTTCTCTGAACAGCTTCTTAAAGAGAGCCCTAAGATGGGTGCTACGCAAGGCATCCTCGCAATGCAGGCACGTATGCTACTTTTTAGCGCAACCCGAATGGCCCTATCAGGACATGCAGCAGCTACACTGCCACTACTGAGGACGTCACTAGAAGCCGCTTGTTATTCCTATATGGTTGGTCACGATAGTGATAAAGAGACGATCTGGCTCAATCGACACAAAAGTGAAGAGGCAGGCCGCGCCTGCAGAAGAGCCTTTACGTCGGCGGTTACTGATGCTGCAAAGCTCATTGAGGCACAAGACGGAGTTTCAGTCGGTACGCAGCAGTTAATTAGTGGCGCTTACCAAGCATCCATCGACTTCGGTGCCCATCCAAATCCCAAATCTGTTCTACCGCATCTGCGGATAGATAAAGAACGCGAGGACGGTAAAATCGAAGTCGGGCTTGTTGCTCTCCACTCTCTAGGGACGTTCGAGTACAACAGATCGCTTTATGCATGTGTGGAGTACGGCTTCATTGCCGCGCTCGTAATTGCCTGTGGGCTACGCGAACGGGGCGAGGAAGTAATGATCGGCCTACATGAACTCAATGACGCCAAAGAAATGTTGGTGTCGGAGTATTTCACAGAAAGTGTGGATTGAAGGCGAACTACACAACAGCGACTGCCTCACTGGACCCTGCCCCAGCGACACAACTGGCACACAGGCAAAGTGTGTCTCACAGGTATTGACTTTGCATTTTGAGACAATATGTATCTCAATATCTAAGACTTTGAGAGACGGATAAGATTATGCTTGTTGGCTATGCTAGGACTTCCACTTTGGATCAGACGGCTGGACTTGATGCTCAACTACGGGAACTGGAACGAGCTGGGTGCGAGAAGGTATTTACCGAACAGGTATCCTCAGTGGATGTCAGAGCGCGTGAGAAGCTCACAGAGGCGCTGAATTTCATCCGTGAGGGCGATCACCTAGTAGTCACCAAACTGGACCGTCTTGCACGCTCTATGGCCCACCTAATGGAAATCCGCAGTCAACTTGAGGGCGTTGGGGCGCATCTAACAGTTTTGGGATTGAACCTCGACACCTCAACTGCTCAAGGCAAGCTGATGTTAAATCTATTGGGAAGCGTTGCCGAGTTTGAGCGGGAGATTATGCTGGAACGTCAGCGGGAAGGAATTGCTAAGGCAAAGGCTGCAGGTAAGTACAAGGGTCGCAAACCTACGGCAAAGGCAAAGTCGGGTGATGTGATTGCTCTTGCGAGTGAAGGGATCGGCGCTACGGAAATCTCTCGTAGGCTGGGTATAGGTCGGGCGTCCGTGTATCGGATACTTAGTGCTCGACAATAGCTTTTCTTCGAGATGTATAGAGGCTCTTGTTTGGTGCGCATTGCTCAAAACAATCTATCTTCTTTGCACTTTGCGTGCACCAGATTTGTCATAATCTAACAACCTTTTGGCGCCTGCTAACAAGCGGTCGCACTTCAAAAAACCCAAGTAACAAAATGTCCATTCAAATTCTGAGCCTGGTGCGCAGCAGTGCAGCGTTAGATCAACTTCAACAAAGGAATGGTTTGAATTGTTATGCTAAAATTCCTGTTGAAATCCGCTTTTTGGGCACTTGAAGCAAGTTACAATACACCTGAAAGAAAAGGCGCCAGAGGTGAACGTCGGGTGCATTCAGCACTCACATCAGTATTGAATGAAGAAGACTATCAGGTCTTGTCCGATTTAACGCTTCCCGTAGCCGGTGGCACTACTCAGATCGACCATCTCCTGATCTCTCGCTATGGCATCTTTGTTATTGAGACAAAGAACATGTCCGGTTGGATTTTTGGCAGTCCCGACCAACGTAGTTGGACCCAAGTGCTAAAAGGCGGCAAGCGCCGCAGTTTTCAAAATCCGCTTCGGCAGAACTATGCCCACGTGAAGGCCGTCCAAGTCATCTTGGGTATTGAGGAAAGTCTTTTACACAACTTTGTGGTGTTTACAGGCTCGGCCCGACCAAAAACGGCGATGCCAGAAAGCGTCGCTTGGGGACTGCAAGACCTCGGAAGGCTAATTGCAGTCGAGAAGAGGATTGCACTCTCGGACGTACAAGTGACCGCGTACGTAGCGAAACTACGCAACATAGCCTTGGAAAACAGCAGGGAGACCAAGAAAGAACACCTGCAAAACCTGGAGAGGATGGCTGCTTCCAAAGTAAAAAGCTCGACAGGCAGGCCTAATGGGCGAATAGGCCGAACATCTTGTCCGAGATGCGGCGCTAATATGGTCAAACGCACTAACAGGAAATCGGGTAGTGCTTTCTTTGGGTGCGTGGAATTTCCCAAGTGCCGGGGAACACGAAAGGCTACTTAGAAGGTTGGAGAAAATGCTGTCCGTTTTTCGGTTCAGCTTAAGCCCTCCCTCAATTGAGCAAGTAACCGGCCGGACAGATTACAAAAAGCGTGATCTGTCTGCCCCGCTGGATTATCACCAGATGCGTATCAATACCTCTTAGTTATGGTATATACATTATATATATTATTGATATTATGATGATTGATCTTCTGGACTAAACAAACAAACCACTACCTAGTGATTGATCCAATAGAAATATTATAATAAACAAATACTTAATATCATACTATGGCCGGTAGTATGTCCAAAAAATTGTCTATCGCAATATCGCATAAATCAATTAACTGATGCACAGTGCAAAGTACTTCGATGGCCGGTCCTTTGTCAGCACTAGTGACTAAAACTATAGTGAATTCAGTTTGAACATTCAGACAATCTATCCATTTTCAAAGTCATTCGGTTTGCTTGCCTACAGGCGCCACTAACCATGGCTAAGAACTACAGTATCAACTTTGCCTAGTCTCAAACTACAACCAACAGAGAACGGTCTGTTTTGAACGCTGGGCCTCTTATGCAGATGGCGCATCACCCAAAGCATACAATAGAAGAATTGCTAACAACGGTGACCCTACGATGGAGATGAGCACCCAGATCAGACCAGACCGGTTTCGGTTCTGCGCCATATTCATAGGCACGATTATCCAGAGCCAAATCACAAAAGCCAGTGCAAGGGCGCTTGCCACAATAGCAACAATTGTCTCCACTATTACTGCTCCTCCTTATCTGGTGAACTCCATTGCCCACACTCAGGTGCAGACAACTCCACTGGATCTGCAGAGACCACTAGCTTAGGGTCCACCCGACACATTCGCATTTGACCAGTTTCCGTATTGGTTTGAACCAACAAGATACCGGACAACATGAGGGTTTGGTATTTACCCTCGTCTGCATTTGCTAGTGACGTGGTAGCAAGCATAAAACCCAAGGCAGTCGCAGTCCGTTTCATGCGCGTTGCTCCATATCAATATACCTATCAATGAGCACCGTGCCGCATGTAAACAAGACAGTAAAGAAGTCCTGCGTTCAGGTCATAGTCAATTAGATGCCGAGGATTATGCACTTCTAAGTGTGACACTTGATTGAGACACACTATAAAACAAAACACTACAATAGTGTTTATTATCAATTCACTAGGGCACAGCGGACCAGCACTTGAAACCATCGCCTATAAGAACCAGAAGCCTGTCGCGAGCTAACAAGTAAAATGGACCAATCAGATTAGGCTAGCCTAAAATGCTCACTAGCGACACGCTCACTCAAATGCCTCACAATGAACCTCGCTAACAACATCATGGTGAGGTCCATAGCAACCTTCAGCGCCCCGGCGATGCCAATCACCATGGTGATGCCCGCCCGTGCATGCGGCGACAGCTATTAGTACGGCTAAAAACGTCACCGTTCTTCGAGAGATTATTATGCGATGGCTCTCATACATATGCGAACCAGACTACCGATAACTCGGCAAAAAATGCTTTGACGCAGGTCAAAGCTCAACTTCAATATCGCCCACATCTCCGCAGTCAAAGGGTCGGTATTATGGTCCTTCTCCTATTTCTGGCTTCGAAGGAAGGACGGCTTCAAAGACAACCCAAACCAAAATTTGGTTGTGATCCTAAAATCCAGAGGTGCTGGCGTTGCCATACTCATTCACCTGCAGTAGCGTCCTGAACCATGCTCATCCGTCGATACTCACTTGTGCTACTAATCGGCTTTCTGGTTATTCTGACTGGTTTTGGCAACATTGCACATGCACTATCAAACGACTGCATCGGCCTTCACTGTGAAGACCACATCCAATCGGCTGAACACGCTGGCGCGGCGAACAACGTCAGCGATATCTCGACCTCAAGCAACCACCATGCCCCGGAGAGTTCTAGAACCGAAGAGTGCAATCCCTTTATCTGCCAAGCAGTTGTATTGCTCCACCAGAACGCTGAAGCCGCACAGGGTCAACGTGATATTGACCCAGAGTTCCAGGTTAGAGCCCAAGCCAAGCTGAATGAACCAGATAGCCTGTATAGGCCCCCTGACCTTTGAAGCAGCGTAAATCCTTGCGGACGTAAGCGACAAGCACGTGCGGCTGTTCGCGATGTTTCGCAGCACTACTAGCTTCCAAAATGTCAGGACCAGTCCATGAAAAAAAGATACTTATTAGTCGGCGTATGCACCGTCGCTGCCGTCGCCGCTTTCAAAACTCTTCGACCCGGTTCAATCGAAGAGGCTGCACCACTGGAACCACTTGAAGGCGATGCTATGGTCGCTATTCAGATGCCGCCCATAGAGGGGAATGCCGCAATCGGCAAGCGTGTCTTTGAGGTCTCCTGCGCCTCCTGCCACGGCGTCAATGCGGTTGGTGTAGAAGGCGCAGGACCGCCTCTGATCCACAAAATATACGAACCCAGCCACCACGCCGATGAAGCCTTTCAGCGGGCGGTTTCACAAGGTGTAAGAAGCCACCATTGGCAGTTTGGAGACATGCCGCCAGTGGAAGGTCTGACGCGAGGTGACGTTGCCATGGTGATCGCGTACATTCGTGAAATTCAACGTGCCAACGGGATAAATTGAGGACAGAACCATGAAAAAGATCATAATGCTCGCACTCATGGCTGCCCTTCCCAGCGGCGTACTGGCGCATTCCAAGGTCGAAGAAACAACCCCTGCCGACGGAGCCACAATAACTACTGTGCCCGCTGAAATTGGCCTCAACTTCTCTAAGGACATCCGGCTGACACGGATAGAGATGGCCCATGAAGAACACTCGGCAGTAAGCCTAGATTTGGGCGACCAGACAAGTTTTGGTCAAGAGTTCACGATCCCACTGCCGAGCAATGGAACGGGCACCTATGTCATCGAATGGCGGGGTTTAGGTGAAGACGGCCATGCGATGCAGGGCGAGTTTTCCTTTACCGTGGAATGAGCATGCCAGACATTTGGGGTATTGCCACGATCCTCGCAAAGCTGGGGCTCTACATCGGCTTTGCGGGGTCCACCGGGCTTGTAATTGTTAGTTGCCTCTATTCCGGCTTTGTCGCACCGATAAACCTCGGGTTAAAGCGCCAAGCTAGGGCCTTAGCGTGGCTCGCTCTCGCCGCAACGGTTGTTGGTTTCATGCTTCGTGGAGCCGCCTTAACAGGCGGAGTTGATGGCATGGTCGATCCAGAGATACTTGGTCTGCTTTGGCAGACATCCGTGGGCGACGCCCTTGTCTACCGCCTTATCGGCGCAGTGATGATCCTTGTGGGGCTGTCTGTTCCTCGCTTTGGTCAATGGATCGCACTGTTGGGTGGCACAGTGGCTTTGTGGTCCTTTGCACAGATCGGGCACGTACCCGAACTCGAGAGTGTTGGCGTCCAACTCTTACTCCTGTTGCACCTGCTTTGTGTAGCCTTCTGGGTGGGCATCTTTAGCCCGCTACGGAGTATGGCTCTCATTCCTGAACACCTCACAGATGCTGCTGAACTAGGTCATAGGTTTGGGCAAACTGCCGCATTGGTTGTACCGGCCTTGATCGTTGTTGGCCTATGGATGGCTTGGCTACTTGTGGGCAACCTCCAAGGGCTCTTGTTCACTGGCTACGGGCAGGCACTGTTGTTCAAAGTGTTGCTGGTGGGGCTGTTGTTGACCCTCGCCGCAGCGAACAAGCTCCGATTTGTTCCGTCCATGCAAAGCGGAGATGCTAAAGCAGCGCGACACCTCGCCCGATCTATCGAGGTTGAGGCAATAGTCGTATTAGTGGTTTTGGCGACAACAGCCACACTCACGAGCGTACTAACGCTTCCGAGTTAAGGTAGGCAGAGATGAAAAAACACCTTTCCGCACTTGCTATATGCTGCATTGGTACCAGCATCGCTGCAGACCATGAGTTGTTAGATAGAGACCTCGCGAATGGGCAGGAACTCTATGCAGAGCACTGTGCCTCATGCCATGGAGGTAATCTGGAAGGCCAACCCAACTGGCAGACACCCGACGACGACGGAGTGTTGCCTGCTCCACCACATGACGTGACAGGGCACACATGGCACCATGATAGCCAGCTACTGTTCGAGTACACCAAGCTAGGTGGGGCGGGCGCATTGGCAGCACGTGGCATTAAAGACTTCAACAGTGGCATGCCCGGTTTTGAGGGCATCCTGACTGACGAAGGTATATGGGACGTGCTGGCCTACATACGCTCCACTTGGCCCGACGATGTTCAGCAAATGCAGGCCAGCCGCAACCTGCCGCACCAGTAGAAGGCAGTAGTCCGGTGTAGGTTTGGGCATGCACAGTTCGACGTAGCAGGTTGCGCACTTCAAAGTGTGACACTAGGGTGAGACACACTACAAACCAACACACTACAATAGTGTTTACTATCAGTGCATTAGGCGTTCGGCGGCGTTTCCCCTAGGCTCCACCAAAACTTCATTCAGAGAACTTGTGTCACTTAAGACTTTGAATGGAAACGACAATTCACCGGTTCGAAGACCTGTTTTGGGAGAGTAACTTGCCTCCTGAACAAACAGCATTCTAAGCAGAGCCCTCTTGCCCCTATAGTCGCTTTTTTTCCATACTTTCCAAGATTTTGACAGAATTTCGGCGACCGGTTCGAACATCTCTTCAAAATTCCTATGCGGAACTTCGAAACCTTCCAACTTCCGCTTGAGCTCTTCCTGCTTCATCGTCTGTCTGGCTACAGGAATGACAACCCACACGTTGCGGACTTTTCCGCCGCTCCACCCATGATTGATAATATCTGGTCTGTAGCACATTGCGACAATTGTGACGTGTGCTTGTTTCAAGTTTCAATCTTGGCCGCTTTGACCGGATTGGGCCGTATAGTAAGGAATCTTGGAATTGCGGCCTGATCCAGGCAATATTGCCAAATCAAAGCGGTCTCAATCGAGTGCTGTGCCCACCCCGGAGTTTGATGCGGTAATGTCGACCACTATCCACTCAGCCAAGGGTGGGCGAGACAGACATCCCCTAGCCTAATACTGCTGTAACCGCGCGCAGAGTTGCGGCGACGACGGTATCAGCTTCTTCACGACTCAGGCAAAACGGTGGCGCGAAGCCCAAGATGTCGCCTTGCGGCATAGCGCGTGCGATGACCTTATCCTGTGCCAAAAGAGCGGCTGAGACTTGCGGGCCGATCTTGTCCGCGGAGTCAAAGAAGGTGCGGCTATCTTTATCCTTCACGAACTCGACCGCGCACAACATTCCTTCGCCGCGCACATCGCCGACATTGGCGTGTGCTGACAGTGCATCCCTCATCGACTGCTTCAGATAAGCGCCGACTTTGCCTGCGTTTTCGATCAGGTTCAGATCATCAATCAGTTTGAGGTTTGCCACACCGGCCGCCGCCCCGATCGGGTGTGCCGAATAGGTCCAGCCGTGGCCGATGGCGCCGTTTTCATCCGTGCCCTGCTCCAGCACCTTCCACACTTTTTCAGAAACAATCGAACCTGACAGCGGCGCGTAGGCCGAGGTGAGGCCTTTGGCGATGGTGATGATATCGGATTCCAAGCCGTAATGCTCCGACCCGAACATGCTGCCCAGGCGGCCAAACCCGGTCACAACTTCATCGGCAACCAACAGGATATCATGCTTGCGCAATACGGCCTGGATGGCGGCCCAGTAGCCTTCGGGCGGGGGCACGATACCACCGGTTCCCAGCACCGGCTCGCCAATAAACGCGGCGATTGTATCAGCGCCTTCACGTTCAATCAGCGCCTCCAGTTCAGTAACGCAATGCGCGACGAATTCGGCTTCGCTTTGGTCCAGATTATCGCGGCGGAAATAATAGGGCGCTTCGGTATGAACCACCTGCGTGAGCGGCAGATCGAACTTTTTGTGGAATAGTTCCAGCCCAGTCAGCGACCCGGTGACAAGGCCCGAGCCATGATACCCTCGCCAGCGCGAGATGATCTTTTTCTTTTCGGGGCGGCCCAGGATATTGTTGTAATACCATATTAATTTGACGTTGGTCTCATTTGCATCTGAACCGCCCAGGCCGAAATAGACCTTGGACATGTTCGAAGGCGCGCGATCAAGGATCATCTTGGACAGGGTGATGGAGGCTTCTGTGCCGTGGCCTACGTAGGAATGATAATAGGCCAACTCGCGGGCTTGATCCGCAATCGCTTCGGCAATTTCCTGACGGCCATAGCCCACATTCACGCAATAAAGTCCTGCAAAGGCGTCCAGCAATTTGGTACCATCACGGTCTTCGATATGGACCCCGCTTGCGGTTTTGATCACACGGGTCGCTGTTTCGCCCCGCGCGTGCTGGGCCAGATGAGTGGAGGGATGGAAAAAGTTCTCGCGGTCCCATTGGTCAAGTTGATCGTTCTTCAGCATCTTTTCACTCCTCATGCCCAGTCGCGGCAGACATATTTGATTTCGGTAAACTCTTCCATTCCCCGCCTTGCCCCTTCACGGCCCAGACCGGATTGTTTGGTGCCGCCAAAGGGGATCGGCGCGCCGGTGACCTTGGTGCGATTCACCGCCACCATGCCAAATTGCAATTCACGAGATACGCGGTAAATACGGCGTGGGTCATGGCTGTGCAGATACGCAACCAGACCGTATTCGGTGTCATTGGCCCGGGCGATCACCTCTTCTTCGGTATCAAAGGGCGCAATGGCCGCCACAGGGCCAAATGTTTCCTCTGACATAAGCACGGCATCGGCGGGCACGTCGGTCAGAACCGTGGGCTGATAAAACAGCGGGCCGAGAGGATCCCTTGCACCTCCGCACGCCAGTTTGGCCCCCTTGGCCAGCGCATCGGCGACATGTTCTTCCTGCTTTTGAACCGCCTTTTCATTCATCAGAGGGCCGATGTCGGGGTCGTCCATACCGATGCCAAGGGACAGCCTGCGGGTCGCTTCGGTAAACTGCGAGCAGAATGCGTCGTAAATTGAGCGCTCCACAAATATCCGATTGGCGCCAAGACAGTCCTGCCCGGATGTGGCGAATTTGGCCTTGATCGCTTCAGAAACCGCAATTTCAAGATCGGCCCCTTTGAACACAATCACCGGTGCATGCCCGCCTAGTTCCATTACAAGTTTTTTCACTGTGTCGGCGGACTGACGGTAAAGTAATCGTCCGATTTCGGTGGAGCCTGTGAACGAGAGTGCCCGAACACGGGTGTCTTTCGTCCAAGGTTCGACCACGGTAGAGGCCTGGCCGGTGACCACGTTGAACACGCCCGCCGGAATACCCGCCTTTTCCGCCAGTTCAGCCAACGCGAGGGCCGAAAACGGGGTTTCACCTGAGGGGTGAGCCACAACCGTACATCCCACTGCCATGGCTGCTGCTGCTTTGCGGGTCAGCATGGCAGCAGGGAAATTCCACGGTGTGATCATTGCCACCACCCCAACCGGCTCTAGCCAAACCTCGACCTCGGCATCGGGCAGATGGCTGGTGACGCCTTCAACATTGGGTCGCTTGGCCTCTTCGGCGTAGAATTCTACAAAAGACGCGGCATAATCAATTTCACCGCGCGCCTCGGACAGGGGCTTGCCCTGTTCCAGTACCATGATCCGTGCCAGATCTTCTTTGTGGTGCAGCATCAGGTCGAACCAACGGCGCAGAATGGCGGATCGGTCTTGTGGCAAGAGGCCCGACCAGGTCGGAAAGGCGGCCTGTGCCGCATCCACGGCGGCAGAGGATTCCTCTGCCGAAAGGCTGGCGGCCTCACCGATAACATCGCCAGTTGCCGGATCGGTGACGCGGATGGTGTAACCCGACGAAGCTGCACACCATTTACCATTCACATAGGAAAAACTACGCGCCAAAGATTTGTCAGCAATATCATCGCGCGCAGAAAGTGCAGTTTCTTTCATGGATACCTCTCCCTCGATGCCCGACAATGTCGGGCATTACAGGCAAAGGATGAGACCAAATTTCGGGTCCAAAGCAGAGTATTCTGCTGTCAACCATCTCTCAGGCAGAGGGTTACTCCTGCCATCCAGCAATGAGGGAAATCGGCGGAACGCCCTGCCCCTTCACTGGTTTGGTGACAATATAGGTAAAATATTTTTCCAGACCTATGTCAGCATTGAGCATTTCATCAATCAGGCGTTGATAGGCATCGATATCGCGCGTCACGATTTGCAGGATGTAATCAAATCCTCCGCCAAGCGCCCAGCAGGCCAACACTTCTTCATAGCGTTGCATTGCGGCCTCAAAAGCCTGAAAGCTGGCAGCGGTATGATCGGACAGTTCGGCCGCAACAAAAACAGTTACATGTGGCCCAAGTTTGCGCAGGTTGATCTCGGCTCTATATCGCTTGATCAACCCGGCTTTTTCCAACTTTTTCAGCCGCTCCCAGCAGGGGGTGGGCGACAGGCCAACGCGGTCGGCCAAAGCCGTTTTTGTGATGCGCCCGTCGGTTGAAAGCACCCGTAGAATATCCAGATCGCGGGCGTCGAGCCGCATGGTCTCACCTCCGGGGAATAGAGTTATCCAACTTTCAACCCGATCACCGCCGCGCAATCGCCCGCCTTGATGAGACCGGGAAAGTGGCGACTGATCAAAAGGCCCGTAACTTTGGCGCGGTATTCAATCGGGGCAATCCCGGTGCGATCAACCGGCCAAACGCGGGCCACAACATCGCCTTGGCTGACCTGTTCACCAAGGTCAACCATCGGCTCGTAGAGGCCATCGTTTTCCGAGAACACGAAGCAGTTACCATCGGGCATATCCAGGCGCACGGTTGGATCAATCTGCATCTCACCCTTCAGAATTCCTGCATGGATTAGCACATTGCGCAGGCCCTTTTTTGCAACAGCAATCGACTTGGCTGTGGCAGAGCCACCACCGCCCAATTCTGTTGAAACCAGAACCTTACCCATATCTTCGACCGCGGTGTCGTACATTCCGACATTGTCGATCTCCAATAGCTGCACCGAATAGGGGGCGTTAAAGGCGGCCATCGCGGCGAAACAGGCCGTTTCATTGGCTTTATCTTCAAGGATATGGGCCGCCGCGAAGGGCACGAAATCCAGCGTTTTTCCGCCCGAGTGAAAATCCACCGCAATATCGGCCATTGGCAAAAGAACGCGCTGGAAATAGTCGGCAATCTTTTCGGTTGGGGTGCCATCTGGCCGGCCCGGAAAGGCACGGTTCATATTGCCTTTGTCGATGGGGGACGTGCGTAACCCGGCGCGAAAAGCGGGATAATTGAAGGCAGGCACGATGATCACGCGTCCGGTGATGTCCTCGGGCTTTAGCGTAACCGTCAGTTCTTGCAACGCCACGGGCCCTTCATATTCATCGCCATGGTTGGCGCCGGTCAGCAAAGCCGTAGGCCCATCTCCGTTTTTGATAACCGTTAGCGGGATCATAATTGACCCCCATGCACTGTCATCCCGGCTGTAAGGCAGCCGTAGGAAACCGTGGTGGATACCATCGCTATCCAGCGGGATCGTCGGGGAAATTGGGTTGGGTGTCATTACTCAGTCCTTCACAACCATTTTGCGGGGCACGTTGGCCAGGCACTCATGGCCGGTTCTGGTGATGCGGATGCTTTCAGTAATCTCAAAACCCCAATCCTCCATCCAGAGGCCGGTCATGAAGTGCAGGGTCATGTTCTCCTGCAGAACCGTCTTGTCGCCAGGGCGAAGCGAGAAGGTCCGCTCGCCCCAGTCAGGCGGGTAGCTGACACCGATCGGGTAACCGGTGCGGTTATCTTTGGTGATCCCGTATTTCTTTAGCACGCTGAAGAAGGCAATGGCGACATCCTCGCAGAGGTTGCCCTCTTTTGCAGCCTCCAGCCCGGCCTCCATGCCCTCAAGCACAGCCTTTTCAGCGTCGAGGAATGTTTGCGTGGGCTTTCCAAGGAAGACCGTGCGCGACAGCGGGCAGTGGTAGCGTTTGACGACACCTGCGATCTCGAAAAACGTGCCTTCGCCGGATTTCATTGGCTGATCGTCCCATGTCAAATGCGGGGCTGAGGCATCCGCGCCTGAGGGCAAAAGTGGCACCAGCGCGGGATAGTCTCCGCCCGCACCGATCTGTGCGTCATAGCGTAAGGCCGCATCATAGATTTCCGCCACCAGATCGCATTTGCGGATGCCCGGCTCGACCTTTTCAAAGATACGTTCATGCATACGGCCCACAATGCGGCCTGCTTGGCGCATGTATTCCAGCTCGGTTTCAGATTTTACCGCGCGCTGCCAGTTGACCAACGCAGTCGCATCGGAAAATTTGGCATTTGGCATGTGGTGCTGTAGCGCGGCAAAGGCCGCAGCTGTGAACCAGTAGTTGTCCATCTCAACGCCGATATGGCCCTTATCCAGCTTACGATCGGCCAGCTGTGCCGACAGGTAGTCCATCGGGTGACGTTCGGTGGATTGTACATAATGGTCCGGGTAACCGATGATATTGGCGGGATCCATAAAGCAGGTGCGAAGCGCGCCATTGGCATCTTGTCCACGGCCGTACCAGACCGGCTCGCCAGTGAGACTCAGCACTACGCATTGATGCACGTAAAAAGACCAACCGTCATAGCCGGTCAACCAGTTCATGTTCGAAGGGTCCGTCACGATCAGAAGGTCAAGCCCACGTTCGGCCATGGCGGCGCGGGTTTTTGCAATGCGCTGGCTGAACTCATCGCGTGAGAAGTGGAGTTTTGGTTCTGGCATAAAGTTAATCCGTTGTTAGCTTGAAAACGTGGTGCCTTTGCCTGAGTTTTCCGCGCGCTGGCGAGCAAGCGTGGCAATGGCGGTATCCTGGACACCCGTACCTGTCAGGTCAGCAATAATGGTGTCACTGTCGGATTGTCGCCCCGGCGCCTTGTCGGAGGTGATATCACCCAGTTCAGCAAACCTGCCATCAGCCGGGAAAATGCCCACCGCAATGGCGCTGCGCAGCTCGCCTTTGAGGGCGCATTGGGCTTGGCTGTCGGGCACATAGAGCGTTGCCTTGGCAAGACAACCCGGGTCAAGCTCGACCTTGTGTTCCTGATCCGAACCCATCGCAATGACAAGCTGCCCCGGTTGCAGCCAGTCCGCTTTGATCAGCGGAATGTCCGAAGGGGTTGTCGTGACGATGATATCTGCCGAGGACACGGCACCCGCCCTATCAGTGCTGGCCGCGACGTCGACCCCAAGTTCTTCGCGAAGGCTGGAAGCCAATGTTTCGGCCTTGGCCGCATCCCGCGCCCAGATCACAGCGCTTTCGATGCCGCGCACAAGGGTCAGCGCCTTGAGTTGTAGCTTCGCCTGCACACCAGCACCGATGATACACGCGCGTGTCGCATCCGCGCGCGCAAGGTGGCGCGCAGACACCGCTCCCGCAGCGGCGGTGCGCACATCCGTGAGATAACCATTATCCAGAAGCAAAGCTTCCAGAACGCCAGTGGTGCTTGAGAATAGCACCATCAAGCCTGATGTGCTGGGCAGGCCCAGCTTGGGATTATCGAAAAAGCCGGGACTCATCTTCATGGCAAAGCTGTCTATGCCGGGGACATAAGCAGACTTTACACATACCTCGCCATTATGATCGGGGACCATCAGTGTCATGATCGGCGGCATGATAACCTTGCCCCCGGCGAGCGTCGTAAAGCCCTGTTCGATGCAGTCCACCGCGTCCATATCCAGTGGCACCAGATCGCGCAATTCGGTTTCTGTCAGAATTTTAATCTGCGCCATTTTAGCCCTCCGCCGTTACATCTACATCTTCGCCGGAAATGATCCGGTGATGCAGCTGCATGTCGATGTTTCGCCCCGAGATCAGCGCGACGCACCGACCTGGGTCTTTGATTTTTCCCGCCAGAAGCGCGGCAATGCCGACACTGCCGGACCCTTCAATGATCTGACGTTCCTGCCAATAGGCGTGGCGGATGGCAGCAGCGATCTCGGTCTCGGTCACAAGAATCAGATCATCAACAAAGGCACGAGTCATGGCAAAAGTGTGCTGGTTGTCCAATCCAACCCCACCGCCCAGCGAGTCGGCCAGTGTCGACAGTTCTTCGACCAGAACCGGTTTCCCCGCCTTCTGGCTTTCATACATAGCCGCCCCGCGCTCCATCGAAATTCCGATAACGCGGACCTGCGGATTAACCGCCTTCATCACCATCCCGACGCCGGAAATCAGCCCGCCGCCCGACAGCGGCACTAGAACCGTTTCAAGATCCGGGGATTGTTCCAGCATTTCCAGTGCAACGGTGCTTTGCCCGGCAATGATATCGCGATGATCAAACGGGGGAAGCATGACCATCCCATCGGCGACCAGCCTGTCAACTTCTACCTGTGCGTCATCCTGAGAACGCCCGACAATGCGCACCTCTGCGCCCTGCGCCTTGATCCCATCCACTTTGTTTTGTGGAACCAGCTCGGACATGCAGATGATACACCGCACCCCGGCCTGCTTTGCCGCATAGGCCAAACCGCGCCCGTGATTGCCCGTCGATACACCTACCACACCTTTGGCGCGCTGCGCATCGCTAAGTGACAACACAGCATTGGATGCCCCGCGCAGCTTGAAACTACCGGTGATCTGGCCTTGCTCCAGCTTGAGGCGAATATCACTGCCCGTGGTTTTGCTCAGCACGTCTGAAGACATCGTCGGTGTAACCCGGATCGACTGTGCGATCCGCGCGCGCGCAGCAAAACTATCCTGAAGTGTGATTTCAGAGCTCATCTCTTGTTCTGACTTTCTTCCTATTTACTGAACAACATACCGCCCGCGGGATAATTCGAAGTAATCCCAAGATGCCTCATGCAGCGCCAAACCATCGCCTGATTGGAGGTAACAACCGGTTTGCCAAGCCGGGCCTCCAATTGTGCGACACATGGGGCGGCACGCACCGCCGTACAGGAAATAAAAAGCGCATCAGCATCGGGATCGCACGCAGCAACACCACCTTCGATAATGCTGTCCATTGAGACGCGCGCCATGTCGCGATCATCGGACAATCCAAAGCAAACAGCGTTCACCACGTCGAGGCCGTGTTGCGAGAAATAGGTGACCAGAGAATCCGTCACATCCTGCGTATAGGGCGTAAGAACGCTTACTTTTTTTACCCCCAAAGCCTCAAATGCATCAAAGGCTGCCGAGCTGGGTGTGACGCAAGGCGTGCCCGGCTTTGCGCTGTTCATGTGCTCGGCCACTCTGTCGTTCCCCAAAACTACCGAAGCTGCCGTGCATCCATAGACCAATACATCTAGCGCCTCGCCAGGCAGAATCTCTGCTGCGGCATCGGTCAGCAGCGGCCCTGTCTTCAAAAGGCTTTCATGTGTGGTTGGGTTTTCAAACCCGATCCGGTTTACATATACGCCCACATCATGCCCTTGCAGAATGCGTGCGAAGTCAGTTTCCGTCGTATGATCCGTGGCCAGCGTGACCAGCCCGATACGATGTGTGACAGGGCGAGCATCCAGGGCGAGAGCCACAGACGAAGTCGAAGATTGTATATCCAAAGCCATTGCCATCCTCACACCACCAGAACTGGGCATTGCGCAAGGCTGGTCACCTTGTGAGAGACGCTGCCCAGCAAATAGCCCTCAATCGATCCCAATCCCCGGCTGCCCATGACGATCAGGTCATTCTCATGTTCTTTGGAAAAGCTGACGATAGTCCGCGCCGTTGGCCCGCCTTTGACAAAGGCCCGGATGTTCTCGCACCCCGCCTCGCGCGCAATGGACGCGCCGCGTTCAGCAGTTATCTTTGCGTGATCGCGCATGATCCCGTCAATATCATCGGGCTTTTCTGCATCGATGACATACATCGATCCTTCCAGTATCGAATGATGACGGTAAAGCGTCAGTACCAACATTTCCGCATCACACAACTTAGCCAATTCAGCGGCTTTGCGAAGGGCGGCCTCTGATCCTTCAGACCCGTCAAAAGCAGCGAGTATTGATTTGAACATTTGTCGCTCCTTTTATTTGTTAAATGCGATGTCGCGCAAAAACAGTGCCACCTGCGGGAAGAAGATCATCAAGACCGAGACACTCAAAAGCATGATCACGAAAGGCGGCGTTCCTCTGATTACTTCCAGATAGGGACGTTTGAACACCGCAACCGCCGTGAAGATATCGCATCCGAACGGCGGGGTGGCCGAGCCGATGGCGGCCTGCAATGTGATCAAAGTGCCGACCAGAATTGGGTCCAGCCCGGTTTTCTCGACCACGGGCGCAAAGATCGGAACAAAGATCAAGATGACCACGATGGGATCCACGAACATACAGCCGATGAAGAACGCAATCGCGATTGTGAACAGGACGCCGATCTGCCCCATTTCATCAATGCCAAGAGCGCCCAAAATCTGTTGCGGTATCTGCGCGAATGACAGAACCCAGGCAAAGGCAGCACCTGCCCCCACCAAAATAAAAACTACCGCCGTTACCATGCCCGTTGACAGGGCGACCTGGTATAGGCCGGTGATTTTCATTGTTTTGAAAATGAAGACTTCCAGCAACACCGCATAGGCCACGCTGATTGCTGCGGCTTCGGTCGGGCTGAAAACGCCGAAGAAGATGCCGCCGATGATCAGAACCGGGAAACCCAGCGGCCACAAGGCCCGTTTCACCGCTGCCGCGCGTTCGCACCATGTGGCGGCCGGTTCAGTGGGGACGTCATTTATTTTGGCGTAGATCATACTGTAGACCGAGAACATGAACAGGATTAACAATCCGGGCCCGATGCCCGCGATGAACAGTTCAGGGATGGAGGCCTTGGCAACTACACCGTAGATGATCATCCCAATACTGGGCGGGATCAAGAACGCGATGTCACTTGAGTTGACGATCAGGGCCAAAATGAAAGAATCCTTGTAGCCACCTTTCAGCATTCGTGGCCTGAGTGGCGTTCCCACCGCAACGACCGTGGCTTGGGTGGACCCGGACACGGCACCGAACAATGCGCAAGCCGCAGCTGTACTGACGGCCAACCCCCCTCGAACATGGCGAACAAAGGCCATGACCATATCAATCAGCCGCCCTGAGGACTGGCCACGTGTCATGATATCCGCTGCCAGAATGAACATAGGCACGGCGATCAATGAAGAGGGCCGGATACCACCCAACATTTGCTGAATCATAAACTCAGTTTTGTCGATTGTGCCAAACAACTCGATCACGCCGATGAACGCGCCGGCAATGAGGGGTACCATCATCGGGAAACCCATAAGCAGCAGGACAACCATTGCGGAAAACATTAAGAGTGCCATGGTTAAAGCTCCACTTCCAGTTCCCGCGCATCTGCTTCTCGCAGGTCAGTTGACAGGTAGATTTCAGGTTCCTGAAGATTTTTGATGAAAGTGAGCGCGTATTGAACCCCGGTCACAAACAGCCCAATCGGCACCCAGAGGTAGCTGAGATAAACAGGGAATCCGAGGGCAGGATAGACCCGCCCCTTGGCGTACATGCTGATGATGTATTGCACAGCGTACCACGCCAAGAGCAGCAACAGTACAGCGGTGACTCCCGTGACTACAACCATCAAGATTTTTCTGACCCGTTCGGGTAACGCGTCTGAGATGGCGGACATGCGGATATGCCGACCATGGCGCGCGGCGTAGCCGATACCAGCAAATGTCACCAACAATATGAATATACTGTTCAACTCTTCGGCGAATATAATGGAGTGGTTGAAAACAAACCGGCTGATGACATTTGCGATGGTGTTGACTGCCATCAGAATGACGCCTGTGGCCATGATCACCCGCTCAAGCGCAGCGATCCCCTTGTCAATGCCATCAACAATTCCGGCAAGGCCCGACTTTTTCTTCGTCGTTTCGCTCATATTCCCCCCGAACATTCGCAACATAGGCTGATCGCCGGTTTACTATTTCCAAATTGCAGGCCCGAACTATGGTTCTGGGCCTGCACCGATTTTTCAGATGAACACATCGCAAACGTGATGGATGCCTGTGGCAAAGCGCTACTGCTGCGCAGCCGCTAGATCCTTCTTCATTTGCTCGAGGATGGCAGCGCCACGTTCGCCCGCTCTTTCGACAAAGGCTGCTTCGACCGCTTTTGCACGTTCTTTAAAGGGTGCACGCTCTTCCTCGGTTAGCCGGTTTATTGTGTAGCCCGGATTGCTCTCCTGAATTTTTGCCAGACCGGTTGCATCCAGTTCGACGGCAACATCAAGAATATAATCGAGTGCGACTTGCGACGCATTCTGAACAAGTTCTTTGTCCGCATCGCTTAGCGCGTCGTAAAACTCGGCATTTGCCATCACAGCAGTCGTGTACTGACCATGTCCCGTATAGGTCATCACATTAGTCAGGTTATCCAGATCATAGGCCTCGATCCAAATTGCCGGGTTTTCTTGCCCGTCAACCATTTTAGTTTTCAGTCCGCCGATCAGCTCGCCCCAAGGCATGGCAATCGGAGAAGCGCCAAAGGCCGTGTAAGTCTCCAAAAGCAATGGTGAGGTCATGGTCCGAATTTTCATACCTTCCAAATCGGCAGGTGTCCGAAATTCCTCCATTGTAGTGACCACCATTTCACCTTCCGGGAACACCGACAACAATTCCAGTCCCTGTTCACGATAGATGTCGTGGAACATCTCGTTTACAGCGACGCCTTCTTTGAAAAACTTGCGCACGACTTGAGGGTCCGTCGGCTGGATATATGGCACCAGAAAGGCTTCGGCTTCTGGGATCAACGCACCGGTGAAACCTGGAGATTGATCAATGAACTGCAGCAATCCAGCCTGGGCCTGCTCCATGGCGTCGGCCGATTCACCAAGCGTACCCACAGGATAAATCTGGACTGTGTGATCCGAGTTGGCTTCGATTTCCTCTTTGAACTTGGTGGCGTACAGGCCTTGCGGATCTGTCAGCCCCTCTTCCATCGCATAGCGCCAATTGTCCGCATAAGCGGCAGTTGAGGTTAGTAATGCAGCAGCAAGGGGTGCGCAGACGCGCAGGGCAAAACGTGCAGTCTTGGTCATCATATCCTCCCAGATATCACCTTCTTTGTTAGTGATGTTCCACCACATCCCGAAGATTGTACTGCGAGTCAATTATTATATTGTTGCGCTACATTCTAATAAGCGAATTGCGGCAAAGGCTCGCGTGGGCGCAAAAGTAAACCGGCCAGAAGCTTCAGAGCTTGGCGAAAACGTTCGATTTCGCGAATGCTTCCCACCGAAATGCGCACTGCATTTGTTGCGGTAGCCTTGGGAGAAAGGAATGGGCTTTCGGGGGACACCGCAACATTTAGTTCACGGGCATGGGCGACAAAACTGTTGGAATCCCAATCTGGAGGGAGCTGCAACCAAAGATGCAAACTGGCCGGATGGCCCGTCCATTTAAAACCAGCAAGCTCTTGCGTTGCTATATGATACCGCTTGACAATTTCCGCGCGCTGCCAATCCGCCAGCGCTTGTGCTGTGCCATCTTCCACCCAGCGTGAGGCAAGTTCGCAGATCAGCGGCGTTGCCATCCAACCAAATACGATCAGTCTCGCTGTCAATGCAGGAAGCAAATGGTCCGGAGCAACGGCATAACCCGCACGCAACCCGCTGACCGTGCATTTGGTGAACGTCGTCAGGTAGACCGACAGTTCTGGTGCGAACATCGAAACAGGCGGCTGGCGATCCGCTGCGACCGGACCAAACGCATCGTTTTCAATAATATGCAGCCTATGTTTGCGGGCGATTGCAGCAATTTGGCGCCGACGTTCCTCTGGCATCATGTGTACATTAGGGTTGGCAAGAGATGGTAATAAATACAATACCTTAGGGGACTTATCAACGCACGCCCTTTCCAATGCATCGGGCAGGATTCCGTGCTCATCAGTTTCAAGGCCAACATGTCGGTATCCGAAATATGCGACACTCGAAACCAAGAGGTGATGCGTGACCATATCTGACAGAATGACATCGCCAGGACGCAATATCGCAGACATTGCTGCCGACATTCCATGCGTTACCCCATTCGTCATGAGGACCGAATCTGCATTTGTCTCAAGGCCGCAATGTGAAAGCCATTTGACTCCCGTTTTTCGGTGAGTTTCGTGGCCTACATTCGGGCGTGTAGAAAGATATATTGCCGGGTCGAGCCCGGCATGCAAAGTCCTCAGCGTTGATTGCATCGCCTCAACATGCAGGCCATTAAACAAGGGGCGCGAAATCGACATGTCGAACAAGTTTCGAGGTTCTGACTCTAACTTGAATGGCTGTCCGTCGGTTTTGTCAGTGTCGACAACATAGCTGCCACGCCCAATCTGACCATCTATCAGGTTTTGGCGACGCAGAATGTCGTAAGCTTTGCTGACGGTATTAACGCTCAACCTCAGGTCATCGGCCAGTTTCCGGTGTGTTGGTAATTTCTGTCCCGGTGACAAACTGCCGTCTTCAATCGCGCCTGCAATCATCGTGGCAAGGCTCGTATGCAGCGGTGAACTCAGCGTATCTCGGGATGGTTTCCAATTTGTCATGCGACAATAGTAACCAATTCGAATTCGCGAACAAGCAGATCAATCACAAAGAGCTTCACAGGGGTCGGAATTACAGCTTTTTGTATGTGTCTCCCTTGGGAAGAAAGTAGTTGCTGTGACCGCGGATCTATCACTTGGTTTTCCTGCACATCTCAACACGCCAGTTTGCGCGGATTGTCCGGGACTGGATGAAGCCCATTGGCTTTGGGGCCAGCGCCTACGGAACGCCCTCAATGCGCCGAACCAAAGTCACGCAGTTCGACAAGAAAAGACAGGAAATCTTCGGGCGGTTCAGTTGCTCTTGGGTCATGCAAAGATGGTAAGCACGGTTCGGCATCTGAGCGTCGAGCTTGAAGACGCCTTTGCCATCGCAGCAGCAATCGAGATCAAGAGCTTGTAGACCAATTTTGAACCGGCCATCTGCTGCTGCGCATCTCATCGAACCTGCTGTTCGTTGCTAGCGCAAATTCTAACCCACCCCCAACTCGCAAGTTGAGGGATTTTTGCTCCGCGTCGCATAGAGAACAGACACGCGTTTAGCGACGTTTCTACAAGATGAGATGTCCTCGGCTGATTCCATACCTCAATCTACGGATCGCATCCTTGCAGGAGTTGCACTGATGCTTGGATTTTGCCTCACCGCTCCTTTGCTGGACGTAGCTGCAAAACTCGCATCGGCTAGCGTACCAGTTGGGCAGATTACGGCTGCTCGGTTTGTAGTGCAGTGCGTGTTGATGGCCCCGTTCGTCTGGATAATGGGGCTGTCGTTGCATGTAGCGCGAGGCAAATTGATCGTACTCGCATTCCGCTCATTACTTTTGCTGTTCGCAACTTTTTGCTTCATTGCTGCCATCCGTGTGATGCCACTCGCCGATGCGTTGGCGATCGTGTTTGTGGCCCCGTTCATTGTCTTGTTGGTTGGTAAGTTTTACTTTGGTGAAGACGTAGGTCCGCGTCGTGTCGGGGCAGCTCTTGTCGGGTTTGTTGGGGTAATGTTCGTCATCCAGCCCAGTTTCGCGGCCTTCGGCGCGGTTGCAATAATTCCGCTTGGTACGGCAGTTGCTTTCGCTTTCTACATTCTTGTGACGCGAGGATTGTCGCGTCGGATGCATCCCGTGGCTCTGCAATTCCACACTGGCCTGATTGCCAGCCTGTTTTCCATTCCAATCTTAATATTTGCGCAAGGCTCTGGTTCGGAGCTGTTCGATCCTGTTTGGCCGACAGACATCGCTTTGTTGTGGCTTTTGGGAGCTGGTTTTTTTGCAACGGTGAGCCACATGATGATGACCTATGCGCTTTCGTTCGCGCCTTCGGCCACATTGGCGCCTTTGCAGTACTTTGAGCTGCCAGTTGCGACCCTGTTCGGCTATCTTGTCTTCAATGACTTCCCGAACACGCTTAGCCTACTTGGTATTGCAATCATCATCAGTGCAGGGCTTTACATGATTCATCGCGAAAGAGTCGTAGCCAGACATTTGGTCACAGTACGTGCAGCACCCCCAATCTAAAACTACTCTCTCTCGCGGCCCATTTCAGACATTTGAGCAAAGCAGAATTTGGGATGACCGCTTCCGCCGAGTTAGCCCCGGTACATTGCACAACATCGGCCGGCTACGGCCCTTCGCAAACCAGCGGGAAGGCACCGATTTCCGGAATCGTGAGCGTGCCTACAGTGACGGATTCGTCTCCTTCGACAGCGGTTATCAATCGAACAGAGGCAACGATCCGACTGTATTCGGGATCGGCGAAGTCGATTACAGTACGCATATCGACATCGGCCCCCTGTGCCACGATGATTGGTATCGCACCATCGACTTCAGTAAGGCTCCAGTGTTTGCCGTCTGCGTGAATGGTCGCGCTTACGACTGCGAGACCAGGGACAGTTCCCAATCCGACATCAAATACAGCGCCTGATCCATCAGGGGCCTCGCAATACAGCCCAACAGTTGCGAATGCCGAGGTAGCCGAAAGGAGCGCTAGGAGCGCCAGTGCAGTAGTTCTGATCATGAACTTTCCTTTTCGTTCGCAATCCGGTCAAAATATATCTTTGGTTCAAAGTTCTCAATAAGCGCGTCTGAACGCGGGTCAAAGAAGCAGAAACACCAGCACCCTCAGACCACTACGTTGCCCCAAATTATTGGCACCGCACGGCTGGAACTTGGCTGGTTCCAGTGAGATTCTGCGCGTTGACAATGTTGCGACCTGTGTTGCCGTTTGGCCGCTAATCAGTTGCTAGGCCCGACTGATAGAAATCAAAATAGACCCGGACTCTCTGCATTTGATGAGAATCGCGCGCCGGACAAGAGCGGGGAATGCCCCATCACGAAAATCAGCGTCGTAATTTCCTTTAGAACGGCGTGGGGCATAATGAAGCTGCAGGCGTTGTCTTGTGTGTTCCGCTGCATTAGCGTCCGGAATCATGGTCATCCGACGATACACATTTGCGCTATTGACGAGTCTTCTGGTCATTCTGGCCGGATTTGGTGGCGAGTCTCATGCCTGCGTCGGGCTTCACTGCGGGGACCATATGCAATCGGCGGGACACTCCGCCGCGGTGAAAAGCATCCCTGACATCTCGGCCCAAAGCAGCCATCACGACACGGATAATGCCGGAACCGGAGAGTGTAACCCTTCGCTTTGCCAAGCCGTCGTACTGATCTCGCAGAACAGCCAAGTCGTGTGGAATCAATATCAGCTTGACCGAGAGTTCCAGATTGGATTCCAATCCAAGTTGACTGAACCAGATAGCCCCTACAGACCCCCTGACCTTTGAAGCTGCCAAAATCCGCGCGCGCCTAAGTGACCGGCCCTTGCGGCTGTTTGCGATGTGCCGCAGCACTTCCAGCTTCTACAAAGTCAGGTTCAACCCATGAAGAAAAGTCACGTGTTAATCGGCGCTTGCGTCGTCTCGGCTGTTGCCGCTTTCATAGTTTTTCGTTCAGACCCAATCGAAGAAGCCAGCCCCCAGGCGACAGTTTCAAGAGACGGCCTAGTCGCAATTCAGATGCCGCCTATTGAGGGCAATGCAGCAATCGGCCAGCGGGTCTTTGATGCCTCCTGTGCCACTTGCCACGGTGTCAATGCGGTCGGAATTGACGGCGCAGGACCGCCACTGATCCACAAGATATACGAACCTAGTCACCACGCTGATGAAGCGTTTCAGAGGGCGGTTTCACAGGGTGTAAGAAGTCACCATTGGCAGTTTGGAGACATGCCACCCGTCGACGGCTTGACGCGAGGTGACGTCGCTATGGTGATCGCCTACATTCGTGAAATACAGCGCGCCAACGGAATAAATTGAGGATAGCCCCATGAAGAAGATTGTAATGCTTATACTCTTGGCTGCGCTCCCCAATTTTGCGCTGGCGCATTCCAAGGTCACAGAAACAACACCTGCAGACGGAACCACAGTAACGACTGTGCCTGCTGAAGTTGGCCTCAATTTCTCGAAAGACATCCGGCTGACCCGGATAGAGATGGCACACGAAGAACACGGGGCAGTACGACTGGATTTGGGCGACCAGGCAAGATTTGCTCAGAAGTTCAAAATTCCACTGCCAGGCAATGGCGCGGGCACCTATGTCATCGAGTGGCGCGGTTTAGGTGAGGACGGTCATGCGATGCAGGGCGCGTTTACCTTTACTGTGAAATGAACATGCCAGACATCTGGGGAATTGCTGCAATCCTCGCAAAGCTAGCACTCTATATCGGCTTTGCGGGGGCCACTGGCCTTGTGATCGTTAAGTGTCTTTATTCCAGCTTGGTCACACCGATAAGCCTGGCGATGAAACGCCAATCCATGGCCTTGGCGTGGCTTGCCCTCATCGCGACGGCACTGGGATTCATGCTTAGTGGTGCCCTCCTGACAGGCGGAGCGGATGGGCTGGTCGACCTCGAAATGCTTGGATTACTCTGGCAGACTTCCGTAGGCGATGTATTTGTTCTTCGAGTGATAGGCGCAGCAATGATCCTTGTCGGATTGTCTGTTCCGCGCTTTGGTTTAGGGATCGCACTTGTGGGTGGCACGATGGCTCTGTGGTCCTTTGCACAGATCGGGCACCTATCGGATCTAGAGAATTTTGGTACCCAACTCTTGTTACTAGCACACCTGATCTGTGTAGCTTTCTGGGTAGGCATCTTCAGCCCGCTGCGGAGTATGGCTCTTCAACCTGAGCAAATTGCAGACGCTGCTGCACTTGGGCATAGGTTTGGCCAAGCTGCGGCACTAATGGTACCCGCATTGATCGTCGCAGGTTTCTGGATGGCTTGGTTGCTTGTTGGTGATCTCCGAGCGCTCATCTCCACTGGTTATGGGCAGGCCCTGTTGCTCAAAGTACTATTTGTAGGGCTGCTATTGATCCTAGCCGCCGCGAACAAGCTTCGATTTGTTCCGGCAATGCTAGACGGAGATACCAAGGCGGCGCAGCACCTCGCCCGTTCCATCGAAGTTGAGGCGCTGATCGTTCTGGCGGTGCTGACAACTACGGCGACACTAACAACCGTTCTGACGCTTCCGAATTGAGGTGGGTGGAGATGACCAGGCACTTATTTATATTGGTCCTATGCAGCGTTTATTCCAGCGTTGCCGCGGATCATACGTTTACAGACAGAGACGTGGCGAATGGACAGAGGCTCTACGTAGATCAATGCGCCGCGTGCCACGGCGTTAACCTGGAAGGCCAACCCAACTGGCAAACACCGGGTGAAGACGGTGTGATGCCTGCGCCACCACATGACGTGACCGGGCACACATGGCACCATGATAGCCTGCTTTTGTTTGACTACACCAAATTCGGCGGTGCAAAGACACTGGCCGCACGCGGCGTCAAGAATTTCAACAGTGGCATGCCGGGTTTCGAAGGCACTTTGACTGATGACGGCATATGGGATGTTCTGGCTTATATCCGTTCCACATGGCCGAAAGATATTCAGCAGGCACAAGCCAGTCGCAACCTCGCACACGACTAGAGGCAGGCCAACACGAATGTCAGAGACATCATCTGTGTGGGATGCCTGAACGTTGGCAAATCGCAATGTTCAGGGGGAACTATTTTCCGGAGCTCGAAATCCCAAAAGCCTTTCGATATTTGGGAATGAAAATATCTTTCCCCTTTATCTTGCGTGTGATCCAGTCACCCACTGTCACAAAAAGCCAGCTGCTGCCGATGACCGGCCCAAGGGGCACCAGAATGGGTGCTTTTTTCCAGGGCGCGTAGGGTTTCTGACTTTCAACGGGTGCGCCCTCGATTACTTTCTTAAGCGTTTTGATCAGCCACGGATTCTGCCGTGCCGTTGCTACGATTGTCATTCCGTCGCCAATGTCGGCAATGTCACCGCCGACGAAGACATTCGGATAGCTTGACGGTCGCAACCATTTGTCGGTTTTGACCCTACCCAATGCATCAGCCGACACGCCCGGAAGGCTTTGAACCAAAGACGATTGGGGTTTCGATCCAACCACCGGAAATATAAGATCTGCCGCAATCACTCTACCGTCGGTCAAGCTCACGGATCCTTCGTAGGGCCGATCCAAATGGCGTAAATCCTGCGCCCTCTGGCCGAGAATGACAGTGACGCCCAGCCGTTCCAACTTACCTTTGAGCTGCGCGCCTAGCTTGGCCGGGTACTTGGGAAACAAGGTATCATCCGACGAAACCAGGGTGATGGATTTACCCGGATGTGCCGAGGCGGTTTCGCCCGCAAGCTCTGTCCCGACAGCGCCTGCCCCTACGATCACAACTGAATTCGCTTTGGCCAATTGCGCGCTGACGTCTTTGCTCGCTTGCTGAAAATCCGCAATGCTGTTACCCGACGGCTTGAACGGCGCTGCATAGGATGATCCGGTGGCGATCAGGATATAGTCCGCCGGAAAGACAGCTCCAGATTCCAAAGTGACCTCGGTTTCAGAGACCGAAACGGCGCGCCCGCGCACGACCTTACCCGATTGAAGCAGATTGTCGTATGGCAGGATGAGCTGGTCCAGCAAGGCGGGTTCAACCAGCGCGCGGATCGCTGCAGGCGGATGCACGAACGCTTCGCGTTGCTCAATCAGGGTGACGTCCGCGCAAGCGTCCAGTTCCCGGGCAACTTCAAACCCGACATAGCCCCCGCCAATGATCACAATTTTCTTCTTCGCCATAGGGTCCCCCCGTTGCGGCATAACGTTCTGACCACTATCTAAAATTGCACGTTCACACGAACAAGTACGGTCATATAGGATACTGCCTTGAAACATGATGAGTTAGAGGATCATTGTCAGATCGAAGCATTGATCTCAGCGATCTCAGGTCGATGGAAGCTGTTGATCATCTACTGGCTTTCGCAGGGGGACTGCCGGTTCAACCAGCTTCAGCGAAACCTCGGACGCATCACGCATCGAACGTTGACGCGCCAGCTGACCGAGTTGCAGACGACGGGCTTTGTCTCTCGAAAAGACTTCAAGACCATACCGCCGCATGTCGAATACAGCCTCACACCTCTGGGTCAAAGCCTGCTTCCACTGCTGTATGAGATGCATCAATGGGCGACGCAGAATGCGGACAAGTTACCGGAACCGAAAGATCTTTCGAAACAACTAGGGCGATGACCTAGCCCATTGAACAGGGGCCAGGCATCTGAAGGGGCAAGACCAAGATCTATGTCAAAGCCCGACCAATATCTCTGGCAACCATGTCGCCACTTCGGGGATCAGGATGATAACCAAAAGAACCAGCATTTGCGCCCCTACAAAGGGCAACACGCCGCGATACATCTGCCCATAGCTCATGTCACGCGGAGCGATTGAGCGAAGATAGAAAATCGACGGTGCCATTGGCGGTGTCAGATACGAAGTCTGAATCACCACTAGAACCATCATGGCAAACCAGATCGGATCGATTCCGGCGGATTTCACGATCGGGGCAAAGATCGGAATGAAAATCAGAACGATCGACACCCAGTCCAGTACAAAGCCCGCGAAAAAGACCACCACCAAAAAGAATGCGATGATACCGGCATTGCCATACCCGATCCCGGCAACGGTATCGCGCACCAGCTGTCCGCCTCCGGTGACCGCAAAGATGCTGGTGAACATCGTGCCTCCGGCCACGATCAACATGATCATAGCGGTGATGCGCAGGGTCACATTCAGTGCCTCGGACATCAGTTTCAGGTTTAGTTCCCGAAACATCAAAGCCAGCAGGATCGTACCGGCGGCCCCGACTGCGGCAGCTTCGGTAGCCGAGGCGACACCGGCCAGAAGCGAGCCCAGCACCAGGACAATCAATGCCAGCGGGGGTAACAATGCCGTCAACGTCACCTTCATCTTACGGCCGGTTGGCATCGCGCGCTCTGCCTGTGGCAACGGAGGAGCGTCAGCAGGTCGGACCATGCTGCGCACCAAGATATAGAGCACGAAGAACACCACCATCAGCAGGCCGGGCAGGATAGATGCGGCAAACAGCTTGCCAATCGACAGCTGCGCAATCGACGCATAGACGACCACAATGACCGAGGGTGGAATTATTGTCCCCAGTGAGCCCCCTGCACAGATTGTTCCCGCGATGAGGTCATTACGATAACCCGCTTTGGTCATGGCTGGGATGGCCATCAACCCCACCACTATCTCGACCGCACCTACAACGCCGGATGCGGCGGCGAAAACCGCGCACATTGCAATCGTCGACAGCGCCAATCCACCGGGCAAGCCGCCCAGCCACAACTGCAACGCAAAGAACAGACGTTTCGCGATCCCCGAACGCTCAAGTATCGCCCCCATGAAAATGAACAGAGGGATTGCTGCCAGTACGAAATTCGAAGCCGTATGAAGCAGCGGACCATAAAGCTGCAAAAAGATCAGCTCACCGAACACCATGTAGCCAAAGGCGACGGAGATGATGATGAGCGAAAAGGCCACCGGCACTCCGGCAAAGACCAGCACAAAAAGGGCTGCAAACATCAGTAATGGTGTCATTGGTTTTCTTCCATGCCGTCCAGTTCGCCCGGTGCCTCACCAGGGTTCTTGCGCCCCGAAAGCAACTTGATCGCCTCAGCCAGGAATTGCAGCGCCAAGGCCGCCAGACCAACGGCGATGACCGTGTAAAACGGCCAGACAACCGGCGCCCAGGGGCTGACGCTTTCGACCTCTCCGGTGATCAGTGCTTTCCAGGCTTTTTTGCTTGCAACCCAGGCGAAGATGGTCGTGATCGGTGTCATGACCAACAGAAAGACAGCACCGTTCAACAGCTGCTGCGCCCGCATCGGCATACGCTGAGACAGAAAGTCGATCCTGACATGCACGTCACAGCGCAGGGCATAAGCCGCCCCAAGCAGAAAAACCGAACCGTTCAGCATGTACGAGATGTCAAACGCCCAAAGCGTCGGCGCACCAAACGCATAGCGAGCAACAACCTCGTACAGCATTGCCACGATCAGGGCAAAAATTACGCATCGACCCAGCAGGGCCAGCGCCCCGGCAATCGCGTCGATGACTCTGAGAATAGTGGTCATGTATGTCCCCGGAAACGGATGACCGGCACGAATATCCGGTCATCCAACCAATGTCAGGGCAGAGCCTATTCGGCGCTGTCGCGAACCAAATAACCCGAATTCTCGGCCCAGTTCGCTTGATAGGCGAGGTAGCTGTCCAGAACCTCTTGCATCCGGGCGCTTCCGTCTTCGGCTTTTTTGGCAGCCTGGCTACGGGCCCAATCGCGCCCGGCGGCACGGATCTTTTCGGATTCCGCTGGTACCATGTTGATGATTTCAACTTTGGTGTCGCGGAATGCAGCCATGGCTTGAATGTCCGCGTGACCGAAATGTGTGAAGCTCTCGTATGTTGTCAGCTTGGCCGCTGCAGTAACCTGAAGCTTGATATCCTCGGGCAGAGCATCCCAGGTTTCCTGTTTGACGAAGACTTCCCACAGAAAGGACGGCTGATGCACGCCGGGCATGATCATATAGGGCGCAACCTCGTGGAAACCTTCAGAGATATTGCCTCCTGGCGTCGACCATTCGACCGCGTCCACACCCTTTCGCTGCAGCAAAGTGTAGATTTCATTTCCTGGGACAACCGTTGGAACGCCGCCAAAGCTTTCCTGTAGAACAGCGGCCCATGCGCCCGAGGTCCGGTATTTGACGCCCTTCAGATCGTTGGTTGTTTCGATCTTGACGTTCGAATGCGCCATAACTTCGGACGTACCGACCCCAACGACCAGCGTGTGCAGACCCATTTCTTCGCGGCGGAAATCCTGCAGCATCTGCTCACCGCCGCCTTCATAGATCCAGTGCAGGGTCGCCTCGCCGGACATTCCACCGGGGAAGCTGGCGAAAACGGCATTGGTCGGGTCCTGGTTTACCAGATAAGACGGCGTGGAATGTCCGGCTTCGACGATGCCGTCCTGAACTACTTCATACGCCTTGAAGGCCGGGGCCAGAACGCCCGCGCCAAAAGGTTGGACATGCATGCGCCCCGCGGTCAGTGTGTCTACATTTGCCGCAAATCGTTCCATGAAGTTCTGGTAAAAGAATGAACCTTCACCAATCGCTGCGGTCATCTTCCATTCAATTTCTGCGGCGCTTGCGGGCATTGCAAGCGTGGCTGTTACCGCCAGGGCGGCAAAGTTCGAGAAGAGTTTCATCTTGTCCTCCTGTTATGGGCCAAAGCCCGATTTTGCACGTCGAATGACGCGGAATTTCCGGTGATCTGCTTCTATGGCAGAGTGTTGCGGATGATACGGAACAGCCGATCTGGGTGTCCCTGCCCGGCCCCGTTCACCGGGGCCAAAGCCTTTGATATGGCCGAAGGAATTTCTTGCCTCAGCCCTGTGGTTCACCGCTTATTGCGTCGAGCCTTCCAGATCTTCGGGGCTGAGTGCGGCGGGCATGTTCTGATATGCTACGGGTCGCAGCCAACGGCGGATGGCCATTGTGCCGACGCTTGTCGCGCCGAAATTCGTGCTGGCAGGATAAGGCCCCCCGTGGACCATGGACCCCACCACCTCGACCCCGGTTGGGAAGCCGTTGAACAGCAACCGCCCGGCCTTGCGCTCCAGAATCGGGAAGAGTTGCTGCGCCAGCGCAGTGTCGCTGTCATCCATCTGGATCGTGGCCGTAAGTTGCCCGTCCAGCTGGGCTGACAAGGTAACCATCTCTTTTTCCGAGCCGACGCGCACAATCAGCGATGCGGGCCCAAACACTTCTTCGCTGAGGCTGGGATCAGCCAGAAACGCTTCGGCATCGGTTTCGAATAGCGCCGGTTCAGCTGAACGGCCTGCAGTGGAACCTTGATGGATCGTGCGCACGGCGGGATGTTCGGCCAAATGCGATTGGCCGGATCGAAATGCCTCGGCAATCCCATCGGTCAGCATGGTCTGTGATGGCACTGTACTCAGAGCACTCGCAGCAGCATCGATAAATTGGTCAGCATCATCGCCTGTGATCATCACGGCAACGCCCGGATTGGTGCAAAACTGCCCTGCCCCCATGGTCATCGACCCCGCCCAGGCTTTGCCGATCTCTTCACCTCTGGCGGCCATAGCGTTTGGAAGAACAAACATCGGATTGACCGAGCCCAATTCACCAAAGAACGGGATCGGGTCTGGGCGGGTTGAGCAGAGGTCAAACAGCGCCCTGCCTCCGGCCAGCCCACCGGTAAAGCCCACGGCACGGATTGCCGGATGCTTTACCAATGCTTCTCCGATGCTGCGGTCCCCACCTTGCACCAATGAGAATACGCCGTCGGGCATACCGGTCGCCCTGGCCGCCGCGTGGATGGCATCAGCGACGATTTCGCCGGTGCCCGGATGGGCGGGGTGGCCTTTGACCACGACCGGGCAACCTGCGGCCAGTGCCGATGCGGTGTCACCTCCGGCAACCGAAAATGCCAAGGGGAAGTTCGAGGCGCCAAAAACAGCCACCGGGCCAACCGGGCGCTGCATCATCTTGATGTCAGGACGTGGGGCGGGTTGGCGATCCGGCATCGCCAGATCATGGCGGCGCTCTAGATACGCACCATCCTGGACGAATTCGGCAAACATGCGCAACTGACCAACCGTGCGTCCCCGCTCGCCTTGAAGACGCATCTCGGGCAGACCGGTTTCTGCACTGCCAATGCTGGTGATGGCCTCGGCACGGGCCTCGATCTCATCCGCGATAGCATTCAGGAACTTGGCCCGATCCGCTCGGCTGCGATTGGCGTAATCTCCAAAGGCGGCCTCGGCTAGGGTACAGGCCTGATCAACCAACTCAGGCGTTCCCGCAGCAAAGTTGCTCCCCTCACCCGAGACGGGGCTGGAGGCAAAGCTTTCATCAGCTCCAACCCACTGACCGCCAATCAAGTGCTGACCGCGAAAAACATATCCATTATTCAACGACATACCCAATCCTCACGCTGCATTTTGCGCCGAAGAATCGGCCTGACTAGCCCAGTTCTCGTACCAGGTACGGAACAGTCTGAACTGTTGTTCAACATAGCCGCGCTGGCTGTCAGTAAGGGCATCTGTTTCGTTGAAATGATGCGTGTATTCGGGATGACCCGTCATAACCATCAAGTGTTTGTAGTAGAGCACAAGATCGGTGCCTTCGTCGAAGGACGACAAAACGCCCAAAGCCGCCTCAAGCTCCAACGCCCGAGCACGCGCGTTGGCATCGCCCTTGGCCGCCGCCTGACACAAATCCACCAGATGCAGAATCTCATCGGGCAGCACATTCCCGATCCCAGTGATGGCGCCGGTTGCGCCACAATTCACGATTCCGTGGAACACCGCGGTATCCACGCCGACCATCAGGGAAACATTGTCATCACCGCTGGTGATGTTTTCGGAGGCATACCGCAGATCTTCGGCGCCGCCGAATTCCTTGTATCCAATCAGGTTCGGGTGGTCCTTGCGCAGATTAAAAAACAGGTCCGCGCGGGTGGTAAATCCGTAATAAGGGCTGTTGTAGATCACTGCGGGAAGATCCGGTGCCGCGGCCAGAATACCTTTGAAGTGGTGCCGCTGCGCAGTCATGGACGCGCCGCGTGACAGTACACGGGGAATGACCATCAAGCCGCTGGCGCCCACTTTCTGTGCGTGTGCCGCATGCTGGATTGCCAGGGCCGAATTGATCGCGCCTGTTCCCACGATCACAGGGATACCAGCCCCGACCAACGCCTCGACGCCCTGCATACGCTGCGCATCGGTCAAAAGGGGCCAATCACCCATCGAGCCACAATAGACAACCGCGGACATGCCCGTCTCGATCAGCTCAAGACCTTTACGCACAAGCGCCTCAAAGTCAGGACTGCGATCCGCGCGACAGGGCGTCATCAGGGCCGGGATACATCCGGAAAAGACATTCGGGTTCACGATTTGGGTCTCCGTAATTTTTTTCCCGGGCCGGTGGATTGCCCCACCGGGTTAGGGATTCGCGTAATCTTGCCGTCAGTCTACTTTAAATATTTTGTTTGTCGACTAATTTTCGACAATAAGGAATAAGGCCCTAAAATATGTGAAAAACAACTGGTTTTTGGCTGGGATTAACACTCGACTTAGCACCGGTACGTGTGGCAAAATTGATGTGCGAACGCAGATGGACCGCGATCCAGCGGCTAGGGAATGCTCTGACATGGAAAAACGAAAGCCGGTCGAAGCCGGCCGCAAACGTGGATCAGGCGTTCAGTTCGTCTATGAAACCCTGCGGGACGAAATCATCGACCTCGCCCTTGCGCCCGGCAGCGCCATAGACGAGGCCAAGCTGAGCGAGCGGTTCTCGATGTCGCGCACCCCGATCCGTGAAGCCCTTGTCAGGCTGACGTCGGAAGGGTTGGTGGCGACACTGCCGAACCGCGCGAGCATCGTGGCGCCCATAGACTTTTTGAATCTTCACACATTCTTTGATGCGATGACCCTGATGTATCGCGTTACAACCCGGCTGGCCGCCGAATACCGAAAGGACCAGGATCTGTGCGACATTCGCATGCGGCAGCAGGAATTTTCGGATGCAGCTGCCAAAAATGACGTTCTGACCATGATCGCAAAAAATGCAGAGCTTCATAATGCAATCGCCAAAGCAGGGCGCAACCCATATTACGAAAGCCTGACGCGCAGATTGCTGAACGAAGGGCAACGGATCATGCGGCCCTATTATTCGTCCTTTGGGGATCGGTTGCCGGATCGGTATTCCCTGGAGCATGACGACATAATCGCAGCTATAGCGGCGCAGGACATCACCGAGGCCGACCGATTGGCGAGCGCCCATGCGGAACAAATCGTCCAGAACATCCGCGACATGATCTCGGCGGATCGGCGTCACTCAATCAAACTCTGATTCTGTTTCGCTAAATACTAAGCCGTTGGAAAAATTGAGGGGTTTGAAGGTTTACACCCGGATCTTCCCAAAAAAATTTACCTCTGCTAAAAAAATTTTGATATTTCCTCTGCGATCCGGTTGAATGCGCGGCAACCCACTATTCCGGGAGACAGGGAATGAACGCAGCAAACGCGCGCGACAAATCAAAGCCGAAGGGCACGCCGACCGAGCTGGGGCAGGCAATTCGCAGGCGGCGCAAGGCGATGGGCCTGACTTTGGACAAGGTCGCACAGACCTCTGATCTGACAACGGGCTTTCTGTCTCAGGTCGAGCGCGGCCTGAGCTCACCCTCGCTGACCTCGCTGATGGCGATTGCCGCGGCACTTCAAACCAGCATCGAAAAGCTGCTCAGCGTACCCGAGGTGTTCAGCGAATATGTGGCAAAGGACAACCGCCAGACATATTCCTTGGGTATGCGGGGCAGGTTTTATGAGAAGCTGGGCCCTGGTTTTACCGGTGCATTGTTCAACCCACAGATCGTTCATCGCCCCCCGGGGCACGTTTCCGAAAAGATGCGGCATGAGGGCGAGGCGTTTTGCTATTTGATCTCGGGACGGCTTGAATATCACCTTGGTGACAAGGTTTTCATTATGTCGCCAGGTGACGTCGTTCACCACGACACATCTACCCGTCATTTCTCAGTCGTATTGGGGGACGTAGAAGCCGTAGAGCTTTGGGTAACAACCTCTCCGATCAATGATTCCGGCTTTGTGGCAAGTTAAATTGACCAACCGAACAGAGGTCAGCCTAAATACATTTGGCCATTTTTCACCCACCACTAAAAAAAGCTTTAGTATTGTTAAGAATCGGATATGGTCGCCCCGAGCATGAATTCATTCTGCGGGAGGACTGATTATGAAATTGAAGACGGTTTTGGGACTAACCGTTGCCGCTACCCTGGCCACGCCTGCTTTGGCACAGGAAAGAGGCGGCACACTCAACTTTGCACGCTATGACGGGTCGCGCCTGATTGATCCGATCTATGCGGATCGCAACCCTGATATCTGGATGGTCGGCAGCCTGTTCGACACCCTGCTGCGGAGCAGTGCCGACGGCAATTCCGTCGAACCCGGCCTTGCTGAGACCTATACAGTCTCTGACGATGGTAAAACGGTTTCGCTGACCCTGCGCGAGGGGATCAAATTCGCAAACGGTTCGCCCATGTCAGGTGACGACGTAGTCTTTTCCCTCGACCGAGCGCGCAATCCCGACCTGAGCCCCTGGGCTGGCTTGCTGGGTTCGATCGACGCGGTTACCGCAGATGGAAACGCGATCACGGTTGCCCTTGGCAGCCCGGATCCAACCATCCTGTCCATGCTGGCCACATTCAACACGGCAATCGTGTCCAAAGCGGCCTTTGAGGCCGCAGAAGGTGCAACAGATCAGGAAAAATCCGCTGCGATATTTGCCGCCACAGCCGCCGGAGTAGGCTCTGGCCCCTTCTATCTGTGTGGCTTTGAACAAGGTGCATCGATGGATTTCTGCGCCAATGAAAACTATTGGCGCATGGGCGCAGACGGCAAAGCTCTGCCGTATCTGGATGCCGTACATTTTGAGATCATCCCGGATGACGCTACCCGCATTCTGAGTTTGCAGGCCGGAGAAGTTGATGCCGCAGAATTCATCCCGTTCAGCCGTGTGGCCGAGCTGGAGCAGGATTCAAACATCAACATGAACCTCTATCCGTCCACGCGGATCATCTATTCGCCAATCAATACGCGCGATAACCGAGCCGATGGTTCTGCCAACCCACTGGCCGACGCCCGCGTCCGGCAGGCGCTGAACTATGGCACCAACAAAGAAGCGTTGATCGGGCTGGTACTGCATGGCGCGGGTCAACCGATGAGCTCGCCGTTGATGGCCAAGGCTACCCAATATGCCGCCGACATGACCCCGCTCTATGGCTATGACGTGGACAAGGCCAAGGCATTGTTGGCCGAGGCCGGGTTTGCCGATGGAACCGAAATCACCTTTACCACGCTGGCAGGTTCTGCGGACGATGCAACCATCTTTGCGGCGCTTCAGCAGATGTGGGCTCCTCTGGGCGTCGATCTTGTGGTCGAGCAAGTGGACGGCGCAACACGCGGCGCTAAGAACCGATCAGGTGAGTTTGACATTCACACCTATGGCTGGGTCAACGATGTAAATGATCCCAGTCAGGTGGTGGGCTGGCTGGGCCACACACCCACGGCCAAGGCAGTAGGAACCGGCTGGGAAAACGCCGAGTTTAACACCCTGTTCGACGAAGCCGCCGGTGAAATGGACGCCGAGGCGCGCAAAGCGAAATTCGCCCGAATGCAAGAGCTCTATGCCGAAGCAGCCCCCCTGCTGTTCATGTATGAGACCCCCTTTGCCGTTGCAGTTGGCTCGGCTGTCGAAGGCTATGTCCAGACCCCTCTGGGCAACAATATCTTCGATCAAGCAACCGTCAGCCGCTAAGGTAAGACCCCTGGTCCCGCCGCTTTCAGGCGGCGGGACAAATTTGCGGAGCTCGCTTTGTCCAGCCTGTCCTATATCTTCAAACGACTCCTGATGATGATCCCGACCTTTTTTCTGGTCATGATCATTATTTTTCTTCTTGTTCGATTGCTACCGGGAGACCCTGCCATTGCGATGGCCGGTGATCGTGCCTCGGACGCCGACATCCAGGCCATCCGTGAACGGCTTGGGTTGACCGAACCTATGCTGGTGCAATTCTGGCTGTTCCTTACCAATACCGTGCAGGGCGATCTGGGTCGGTCTATCCTGATGCGCTCGGATGTGATCAATGTGATTTCTGACCGTCTTCCTATCACTGTCTTCCTGACCGTGTATTCGGTGGTTTTGTCGCTGCTGATTGCCGGTCCGCTGGCCTTTGTTGCTGCGCTCAATCGGGGCCGCTGGCCTGATGCGGTGATCCGCACCGTTTTTCAGATCGGGCTGTCGATGCCGGTGTTCTATATTGGCCTCGTTCTGTTGACCTTTCTGGCAGCACAGCTGCGCCTGTTTCCGGTCGGAGGATATGGCGACACCTTTACCGAGCGGCTCTATCACCTGTTCCTGCCTTCAGTGACCGTAGCGCTTTACACCTCGGCCATCATCATGCGGAACCTGCGCAGCGCGATTATCGAGGTTCTGGACGCCGAATATGTTCAGTTCGCGCGTGCCAAAGGCCTGCCGCCTCGTTTGGTTCTGGGTCGCCACGTCCTGCGCAATGCGCTGATTTCCACGGTAACCCTGCTGGGCCTGTCCATCGGCAATCTGATGAGCGGGACATTGGTCACCGAAACCGTATTCGCCGTGCCCGGAATGGGGCGCCTGATGCTCGAGGCTATCTTTGCCCGCGACTACCCCCTGATTCAGGGGCTGACCCTGACATTTGCTGTTCTGGTTTCCGTGGTTTTCCTGATGACCGACCTGTTTCAGAGTCGCCTTGACCCAAGGATGCGCCTGCAATGAGTGACGCGACCTTCAACAGCACCTCGCAGCGCCCCACCTTCATGCAGCGGGCCTTGCGCAAGCCTGGGTTTGTGGCCGGGTGCATCATCATCGGGTTTTCGGTGCTGCTTGCCCTGTTTCCCGGCGTATTCGCGCCCTATGACCCAAGCGCAATCGACTATCAGGCCCTGCGCCAACCACCATCCTGGGCACATCCGTTCGGTACAGATCTGTTAGGGCGCGACAGCCTATCCCGCGTCATCTGGGCCTATCAGGTCAACATGCAGATGGCAATTTTCGGGACTGTATTCGCATTGGTCACCGGTATAACGATTGGCGCGCTGGTCGGGTATTATCGCGGCATCTCGGACATGATCTTTGGCCGCATCGTTGACGCTGTAATCACCTTTCCTTTCCTGGTTCTTGTCATTGCCGTGGTTGCGGTTCTAGGGCCGGGCCTGATCAACATGTATATCGCGATTTCAGTTGTTTACTGGGTCTATTATGCGCGCCTGATGCGGGCCGAGGTAATCGCTCAAATGGGGAATGACTATGCCTCGGCCGGGGTGGTGATGGGATATTCCGACAGCCGCATCATCTTCCGCCACCTGCTGCCAAACGCGATAACGCCGGTTATCGTCTATTGGATGACCGACATGGCGCTGGTGATCTTGCTGGGGTCATCCCTGGGCTATCTTGGTTTGGGGGCGCAACCACCGCAGGCCGAATGGGGCGTGCTGATCGCCGAAGGGCGCAACTTTATCTCGACCGCCTGGTGGCTGAGCCTGATGCCCGGCATCGCCATCGTTCTGACCGGCCTTGGCTTTTCGCTTTTGGGCGATGGGCTTGCCGATCTGCTGAGACCGCGGGGATAGCGATGCAGGACCAAACGAAACTTCTAGAAGTAACCGGGCTATGCACAACCTTTCACAAGAACGGTCGCGCGCTGCCTGCGCTGCGCGATGTCAGTTTCGGCGTGAACCGGGGTGAAGTTTTGGGGCTGGTCGGCGAAAGCGGGTCGGGCAAGAGCGTCACGTTGCGCTCGATCATGGGGCTGGCGCGCCGCTATGGCGACGTGACCGGCCAGGTGCGCTGGAATGGAAGTGATCTGATATCCATGTCAGACAGGGCTCTTCGTCGGTTTCAGGGTCGCGAAATCGCGATGATTTTTCAGGAACCGATGACCTCGCTGAATCCACTGCTGACAGTCGGACTGCAACTGGAAGAGACCCTGCGCGCCCATACCGACCTGCCCCGCGCCGCGCGCTTGGATCGGGCAATCGAAATGCTGGACCTTGTCGGCATCCCCTCGGCAGCGCAACGCTTGAAGGATTATCCTCACCAATTTTCTGGCGGAATGCGCCAGCGGGTCATGATCGCAATAGCGCTTGCCGCAGAACCCAAACTGTTGCTGGCGGATGAACCCACCACAGCACTGGACGTGACCATACAGGCGCAGATCCTCGATCTGATCCTGCGACTGGCGCAGGATATGGATATGGGGGTTGTGCTGGTCACCCATGATCTTGGCGTGGTTGCCCAGACTTGCGACAACGTGGCCGTTATGTATGCGGGGCGGATCGTCGAACAAGGGCCGGTCCGCGATGTGCTGCGGGCACCGCATCACCCCTACACTGTGGGTCTGATGCGGTCTGTGCCCGAAAACATCGCTCCTCGCACGCCGCTATATTCTGTTCCCGGAGTGCCGCCCGCACTGGATGCCCTGCCTGCTGGATGCGCGTTTGCACCGCGCTGTGCCGCCTGCATAGACGCCTGCGCGCGAGAGCGCCCAGCGATGACCCTGATCACCGATCATAGACAGGTCGCCTGTTTCAACCCGATAACCAAAACCCAAGGGAACGCCGCATGACTGCCCTGATGCAAATCCGCGACCTGCATCTGCGGTTCCCAATGGGCCGTAGCATCGGCGATGTCATTTCGCGGCGTCCTGGTCGCGAAGTACGGGCGCTGAATGGTGTCAGCCTAGATCTGACCCGGGGCGAAACTCTGGGCGTCGTCGGAGAGTCCGGGTGTGGAAAGTCCACACTAGCCCGGTGTATCGTGCGCCTTCATAAGCCCAGCGACGGTTCAATCCACTTTGAAGGTCAGGACATATTCGACGGCGAAATCAAAGCTGACCGCACCTATAACCGCCGGGTTCAGATGATGTTCCAGGACCCCTATTCATCGCTCAATCCCCGGATGACGACAGGGCAAATTCTGGCCGAAGCCCTGAGCGTTCACAACATGCGCCCAGAAGCAGAAATTCCCGACCGTGTGGCCGAGTTGCTTGATCTGGTCCGCCTTCCGAAGGACGCGCAAGACAAGCTGCCGCACGAATTCTCCGGAGGTCAGCGTCAGCGGATCGCCATTGCGCGCGCATTGGCGGTCGAACCCGAAGTTCTGATTGCGGACGAACTGGTCTCGGCACTAGATGTTTCGGTTCAGGCGCAGGTGGTAAACCTGTTGCTGGACCTGCAGCGGGAACTTGATCTGACAATCCTGTTTGTGGCCCATGACCTGCGGCTTGTCCGTCATGTTTCAAACCGGGTCGCGGTAATCTACCTTGGGCGGATCGTTGAAATCGGCGACAGCGAAACCTTGTTTTCCGCCCCCTCCCACCCTTACAGCCAAGCTCTGCTTTCAGCCGCCCCTTCGCTGGACCCCGACAACCGCGGTGCCGTCAAGCGGCTTGACGGAGAGCTGCCTTCACCACTGAACATGCCCTCAGGGTGTCCGTTCCATGTCCGGTGCCCTCACGCCAGCAACATATGCGAAACCAAAGTGCCTGCCCTGATGCCTTTTGAAAATCGTGGCGAGGTCGCCTGTCACCATGTTGAAGAGATAAATGCCGATGCTTGATGCCCCCGGAACCGACCGATCCGCGATTGTTTCGGCCTTGCGCGCAGAGCTTAAAGCACAAGGTCTGGATGCCTTTATCGTGCCCCGCTACGACGCACATCAGGGCGAATATGTTGCCCCTCATGATGAACGCCTCGCCTTTGTAACTGGCTTCAGCGGCTCGGCAGGCATGGCCATCGTCACACCCGAAACTGTCGCTTTATTTGTCGATGGCCGCTATGTGGTGCAGGCTGCAAACCAGTGTGCCGAGGCTGTTTTCTCGCACCATCATCTGTTTAACGAGCCGCCCGAATACTGGCTGGCCGCCGTTGCACAGAAAGGATGGAAAATCGGCTTTGACTCGATGCACCTACCGCCGGTCTGGTTTGACCGATTTGAGCACGGGCTGGAAGGCAGCGGTGCCGCGATGGTAGCGACGGCTTCAAATCCGGTCGATGCAATCTGGACCGACCAACCCGCTGCCCCCCAAGGACAGATCGAGCCATTTCCACTTCAGTTTTCGGGCCGGGCGGCGGGTGATAAGATCTCGGATCTGGCCACTGAGCTAACACGCCGAGAGGCCGGCTTGCTGGTGGAAACTCAGCCCGACAACATCGCCTGGCTGCTTAATGTGCGTGGCTCAGACGTGGCTTTCAACCCTGTTCCCAACTCTTTCCTTCTGTTGCAAAGCTCGGGCCAAGTGCACTGGTTCGTGTCTGACCAAAAACTGGATGCCGATGTCACTGACCACATGCCGGAAAATGTTTCGGTTCAGGCGCCGGATGGTTTTCTGTCTACACTCAGTGATCTCACAGCGCCCGGCCAGGCTGTGATTTTCGACCCCGATTTTTCGCCGACGGCGGTCAAACAAGTGCTGGAGCGTACCGGAGCGAAGGGCGTGCCGGTCAACGGATTGTTAAGCAAAACCAAAGCCCGCAAGAATACAACGGAACTGGAAGGGTTGCGCGCTTGCCATATCCGGGACGGGATCGCCTGGACCGAATTCTGCGCCTGGCTGGCGGCTCAGGTACAGAAACAGGCTGAACCGGTGACCGAGCGTGAAGCAGAACAGCGGGTATTGGCCTTCCGCCGCGCTCAGGATGGGTTCATCCACGAAAGCTTCAACACAATCTCGGCCGCCGATGGCAATGCCGCGATGTGCCATTACGCTACCGAGGCCGACAATACCGTTCCGATCCAACCGCGGGGCACATACCTGCTGGATTCCGGGGGGCAGTACGACACCGGCACAACGGATGCCACGCGCAGCTTTTCGTTCGGGCCTCAGCGGCCTGATGGATATGACCGGGCCTATACCGCAGTGTTCAAGGCCTTTCACGCTCTGGCCACGCTGCGCTTTCCTGCAGGCACTCAGGGCCATCACATTGATGCAATCTGTCGCCGCCCGCTGTGGGATCTGGGATTGGATTATGACCACGGTACGGGTCATGGAATTGGCCACCGGTTGTCTGTCCATGAACATCCGCAGCGCATTGGCAAACCTTACAACCCGGTCGACCTGATGCCTGGCATGGTTATGTCGATCGAGCCGGGATATTACGAGGCCGGCAGGTTCGGCATTCGCATCGAAAACCTGTTCGAAATTGTCGAGGCAGATGACGGATTTCTGGAGTTCTCGAACATGACCTGGATCCCGATCCAGACGGATATGTTGATGCCAGATATGCTGAATCAGTCAGAAATTGACTGGATCAATGACTATCATGCCAAGGTTCTCAGACAGGTCGGGCCGCATCTTTCGCCTCTGGCCCTTAGATGGGCCCAGACGGCCTGTGCAACGCTGACCAAATAAACCAGAGTTTTGCCATCAGACCACCGTTCGAGGTGTCTTTCCTGCAAATACCGGCTGGACCCGGGCACCCTGATATTCGCAGGCGTTATCCAACCAGGCCAGAAACAGACGCGTGTTTCCAACAATGTGAGGGACAAAGCCGAAATCCGGTCGATTACCGGCCAGCTTTTGAACCAAAGAACCCGTTTGCAACACGAAGATCGCGCCCCCTACCACAACGGCGGCGCTGATTGTGGGCGAGGCTGCGATCTCATGGCTTTGGGTTCCGGCCACCCAAAGAGCAAATGCCAGACGCGTCATCGCCACCGTATCCGTGACGCGGCGCAAGCCAGGAAGGAAATAGGTGGATAGAGCCGTCGCGCATACAATGACAGCCATATAGATCAGGCCGATAACAACCGGGACGGGTAATCCGAAACGCGTTGCCTCTATATGTGAGTAAAGAGTGAAACCTGAGGCAAAAGCCAGAGCCGCAATCAGCGACAACCGCCGTCTTTCGAGACTTAGATGCCTTGTGACTCTTTTCACTGCGTCGACCCTCATGTTTTGTTGAGGATCTGTTTGAGATATGAATTTGTGATTGATCTGACGAAATAGCGGCGGAAGTTTGTCTTTGTCTCCCCTCACCATTCAATCGGTCGCCCAAATGACTTGGTTACGCCCTGCACGTTGGCCTTTTCACTCTGGTACGAGCACAAAATCCAGCCCGGTTTAGGCCGCTGCAACCCGCTTCGGCGGCCCTGTGATTTCAGAAAAGAGGTTTGGCAGAATTCTCACCTCCTAGGGTGAAAATCGCTCAAATTCATTCCGCTGGGCCCGTTTCAATGTCGCTTGCCTTCAGGATAAATGTGCTGTCGCTTCAATTTCCAACAAGGCCTCGTCTTCGACCAAACCCGCCACGATGATCATTGACATCGCAGGAAAATGCCTGCCGAAAACCTCACGATAGGCGGCCCCAACTTCGGCTTGCAGAGACAGATATTCGCGTTTGTCTGTTACGAACCAGGTCAGGCGGGTCACATCGCGGGCCGAGCCACCAGCGGCCTCGACAATATCAACGATATTCTGCAGCGCCTGTTTCATCTGTCCGATGAACCCGCCGCTGACAAATTTCTTGTTCGCGTCCCATCCTATTTGCCCGCCGATATGTAACGTTCCATCTTTGGTCAAAACGCCATTGGCATATCCTTTGGCAGGCAACCAGCCATCGGGGTGAATTGTCTTGTGGCTCATAGCGCGTCGTCCCTGAATGCCTCGAGTTTTTTACGGATGTCTGCGGGCCAGGCCGTTGGACCGCCCTTTGAATCTACATGAACAAGCGTTGCTACGCTTGTCAGTCGCTCCTCTTGCGCACAACTGGCCACGACCGAGTATTCGGCTGAACTGCGTCCGATCTTTGTGATCTTCATCCGGAATATCAAATGGTCACCGTGACGGCTGGGCGCTGAAAATCGAGTTTGTATCTGTGCGGTAGGCACTGCGCCAACAGGATGAATCTCTTCAAACGGTTTGCATAGCACCTGATCGAAATAGGTCTCAACGCAATCATTGATCATCTCGAAATAGCGCGGGAAAAAGACAATCCCCGCCGGGTCGCAATGTTTGAACAGAACCTTTTGGTGGAATTCAAAAGTCATCAGACCCCCACATATTTTTCTGTGATGTCATGACTGAGATCCACCATCGCGCCAGACCAGACTGTTTTACCGCGCTCAAGAATGACCGCGCGATCAGACACCAGCGCCAACTCTTTCAGAGACTTGTCGATCAACAGGATCGAAACATTGGTTTCCTGTTTCAGGCGATGCAAGACCGACCAGATTTCCTGTCGCACGATCGGAGCCAGCCCTTCGGTTGCTTCATCGAGGATCAAGAGCTGCGGATTTGTCATCAGGGCGCGCCCAATAGCCAGCATCTGCTGTTCGCCGCCGGATAGTGAGGCTGCCCTTTGGCCCTGACGTTCCTCTAGCCGTGGGAACAGTTCAGCCACCTTCTGCAATGTCCACTCGCCGGGTCTGGCAGCGGCGATCAGATTCTCGCGCACCGTCAGGTCGGCAAAGCACCGGCGCCCCTCGGGTACCAGCCCGACACCAAGACGCGCGACCTTATAGCTGGGCAAAGCGTGCAGATTCTGATTGTTCAGCGACAGGGTGCCCTCGGACCGGATCATCCGGCAAATGGCTTTGACAGTCGTGGTCTTGCCCATCCCATTGCGCCCCATAAGGGCTGTAACCTCGCCCTGCGCCAGAGAAAGATCGACACCAAATAAAGCCTGACTGACGCCATATGTCGCGGTCAGGTTTTCTACCCGCAACAAAGTCATGCCTCATCCCCCAGATAGGCATCGCGCACCTCACGGCTTGCGCGGATTTCATCTGCCGTCCCGGTTGCAATCACCTTGCCATAGACCAATACGCTGATCCGATCAGCCAGCGCAAAAACGGCGTCCATATCATGTTCAACAAGCAAGATGGGCGCCTCTTCCCGCAGACCGTCAAGAAACCCGGTCAACCGTTTGGCCCCTCCAGCGCCAAGCCCGGCCATCGGTTCATCCATAACAAAGACCCGAGGTGACAAAGTCAAAGCCACGGCGACTTCAAGCTGGCGGCGTTGACCATGGCTGAGATTTGCGCAACGCGTTTCGCGTTCATCGCCCAGGCCCACCCTTTCCAGCGCAGCCTCGGCCCTTTCGAGCAGCTCTGGCCGTTTCAAGGCAGGTTTCCAGAACCGCCATACGAGGTTTTCCGCCCCCATGGCGCTCAACACGACATTTTCCAGAACCGTATCTTCCATGCACAGTTCCGATATCTGGAACGTCCGCCCCATCCCTGCCCTTGCCCGCTTTTGCGTGCCAAGGTCCGACACATCCTGTCCGCACAGCAAAACACGCCCCGAATCCGGTTGCAAACCTCCGCAAATCTGCTGGATCAACGTGGATTTTCCCGCTCCATTCGGACCAATGATGGCGTGGATCTCTCCTGGCCTGAGATCAATCGAGACGTTATCCGTAGCCTTTAACGCACCAAAGCTTTTGTTCAGACTCTCGGTGGCAAGGACGGGATCAGACATGTGCCCCCTCTTTCCCGGTTAGCAGCCCAATCAGGCCACCGCGACCAAACAGAACGATGCACAGCAGAACAATACCCAAATATACATGCCAGAAATCGGTTAGTTCACCCAGAAAATGCTCGAGCGCGACAAACACGCAAGCCCCAATTACCGGACCCATCAGGCGTCCGACACCTCCGATGATTATCAGCACAATCAATTCGCCCGAAAGCTGCCAACTGAACATAGACGGCGAAACGAACCGGTTGAGATCGGCAAACAGCGCCCCGGCCAGACCAGTGACAGCGCCGGACAGAACAAAGGCCAGAAGTTTCAGACGCATGGGGTTCAATCCCACGGTCTCGACCCGCGCCGTAGATTGCCGCGTCGCATTAAGAGCCAGCCCGAATGGCGCGGCTTGCATGCGCGCAAACAGGAACAGGACGAGACATAGCAGCGCGAAACAGATGCCGTAAAACTGGATCGGATCCAATGTGTTGAGGCCGGGAAAACCGTTGCGAACATAGATGGATAATCCGTCTTCGCCCCCGTATTGCGCCCAAGAAATCGCGAAGTAGTAAAACATCTGTCCGAAGGCCAGCGTAATCATGATGAAATAAACGCCTGACGTTCTTAGGGACAGAAGGCCGACGAAAAAGGCAGCAATGCCCGAAGTAAGCATCGCAACTATCCAGATCACGGGCATGGATTTACTGCCTTCGATAGAAATCAAGCCCAGATCCAGTGCAGTGTAGGTCTGCGCGTGATAGGTCAGAATGCCCATCGCATAGCCGCCGATCCCGAAGAAAACAGCATGGCCAAAGCTGACCAACCCCCCAATTCCCAGGATGACATTCAGACCAACCGCTGCAAGCGCCAAGATCACCGCCCGCGTCACAAGCGTGATTGTGAAGGGCTGGTCCGCGGCCAGCGCCCAAAGGGGCAGCGCCAGCAGGCCGGCGATCATCAGGCCATTGATGTATCTTTCATTCATTCTCATGCGCGGGCTCCGAACAGACCTGTTGGGCGCCAGATCAGGACCAGTCCCATCAGGACATAGATTCCCATTGATGCCAGAGCCGAGCCGCTTTTCTGAGCGGCTCCCGGTTCCATGAACAGTTTGAACAGCTCGGGCAGGAAAACCCCGCCCAGCGTGTCGGTTAGCCCAACCAACAGCGCCCCGATGAACGCCCCCCGAACCGAGCCTATGCCACCGATTACGATAACCACGAAGGCCAGGATCAGAACAGGTTCACCCATGCCCACCTGTACCGACTGAATTGCCCCAACCAAAGCACCGGCAAGCCCCGCCAGCCCCGCCCCTAGTGCAAAGACCAACGTGTAAAGTTTCGAGATGTCGACGCCCAGTGCGGCAATCATTTCCCGGTCGTTCTTACCGGCCCGTATCTGCACACCCAAACGCGTGCGTTCGATCAGGGCCCACAAACCTACTGCAACAGCAAGACCAATCCCGATCAGGGTTAGGCGATAGAGGGGATATTCGATCCCGCCCTGCAGCGTGATCGGACCCGAAAGTGCCGTTGGAATATCCAGGAACAATGGGAAAGACCCAAAGACCCACCTTGTCCCTTCGGAAAAGATCAGGATCAGTGCAAAGGTGGCCAGAACCTGATCCAAATGTGGTGCCTGATAAAGCCGCCGGATAACGAGCATTTCTACGATCACCCCTGCCAGTGCGGCCGCAGCCAGAGCAGCAATCAAAGCAAGCAGAAATGACCCGGTCGCCCCTGCAACTGCTGCAGCGGCAAATGCACCCACCATGTACAAAGAGCCATGGGCCAGGTTGATCAGGCCCATCACCCCGAAGATCAGCGTCAGGCCAGCAGCCATCAAGAACAACATGACGCCGAACTGCAGCCCGTTCAGGATCTGCTCGATAATCAGGATCGAGGACATGGAAACTCCGGTGATCTGCCCGCCCCACTTTTAGGGGCAGGCAGAAATTCAGTTACATTTTGCACTCGGCCGCGTAGGCATCAGAGTGGTTTTCAAGAGCTACGCCAAGGATCTTATTGGTGAATACATCACCTTCTTTGATCACTTCGCGCGCATAGATGGTCTGAACCGGATGATGGTTCGGGCCAAAGCTGAAATCCCCTCGTGTGCTGTTGAAATCCGCCGCCCTCAGCGCTTCGCGGAAGGCATCCGCATCTGACGGGTCAGCCTTGTTAAGCGCCGCAAGTAACAGGTTGGCGGTATCGAATCCCTGACTGGCGTAAAGCGAGGGCAGACGTCCGTATTCTGCCTGAAAGCTTTCAACAAAGGCAGCGTTGGTCGGGTTGTCGATATCCTTGTTCCACTGCGAAGTGTTCACCACGCCCAGAGCTGCATCGCCTACCGCCTGCAGAATGCCCTGATCAAAGCTGAAGGCTGGGCCAACAACTGGAAGATCGATCCCGCTGTCGGCATATTGCTTCAGAAACGAAATCCCCATCCCGCCGGGCAGGAAGAAAAAGACGCTATCCGCATCGCTTGCGCGGATTTGCGCGATTTCAGCTGCATAATCAGTCTGGCCAAGCTCGGTATAGATCTCACCGGCCAGATCACCTTCGAAAAAGCGTTTATAGCCAGTCAGCGCGTCGACACCCGCCGGGTAATTCGGAGCAAGTATGAAGCTGCTCTTGTAACCCGCACCATTGGCGTATGCGCCCGCGGCCTCGTGCAGGTTGTCGTTCTGCCAGGCGACGTTGAAATAGTTCTGGTGACAGCCCTTCCCCGCCAGAGGTGACGGGCCCGCATTGGGTGACAGATAGAAAACGTCCTGGTTCACGGCGGCTGGCACAACCGCCATCGCCAGGTTTGACCAGATGATACCGGTCATCACATCTACACGTTCGGATTGGATCATCTTGTCTGACAGCTGTACCGCGATATCCGGTTTGCGCTGGTCGTCTTCGATCACCACCTCGATATCATCCCGCCCCGATTGAGCAATCGCAAGCATGAACCCATCCCGTACGTCGATGCCCAAACCGGCCCCGCCGCCTGAAAGCGTTGTGATCATCCCCACCTTAACTTCCGCTGTAACACCCGTCGCGCACAGCGCGGTGATCGCTGCAGCCGCCAATAGTCTCTTCATCGTCTTCTCCCTTCGTTGGCCCTATGAACGCGATTTATGTCATTATTCTCAACGTTCGGTCTATGCCTTTGGCAATTCGGTCTTTTTCTTACATTCTTTCTTCCCGCTATATTCTACATACATTGATCATGATTTCAGGCGGAAACGCTGGATTTTTCCGGTCGCGGTTTTGGGCAAACCATCGCAGAACCGGATCGAGCGCGGGTATTTATACGGGGCAATCATAGATTTCACATGAGCCTGAAGGGCTTCGCGCATAGCGTCATCAGCCGTGCCTGAAGCCAGAACAACATGTGCTTGGACAATATGACCCCTCTCAGCATCTGGGACGCCGACCACCGCGCATTCCGCAACGGCCTCATGCGCCAGAAGTGCGGCTTCTACTTCGGGTCCGGCGATGTTGTATCCGGCCGAGATAATCATGTCGTCATTGCGCGCAGAAAAATGAAAATACCCCTCCGCGTCCCGATGAAAGCTGTCTCCAGTGATATTCCATCCATCTGTTACATAACCCGCCTGGCGCTTATCATTCAGATACCGGCACCCTGTCGGACCACGAACGGCCAGGCGTCCGATATCCCCAACAGCAGCTTCAGTTCCGTCTGGGTTTAACACTTTGGCCTCATATCCGGTAACCGGCCTGCCGGTACTGGCCGGGCGGTGATCGTCAAACCGGTTTGAAATAAAGATGTGCAACATCTCGGTCGCGCCGATCCCGTCGAGCATTGGTTTGCCTGTCTTGGAAATCCACTCGTCATAGATTGGCTGCGGTAAGGTCTCGCCCGCCGACACGGCCGCACGCAGACTAGACAGATCAACACCGTCATCTATCGCCTGCAGCATGACCCGATAGGCGGTTGGCGCAGTGAAACAGACAGTCGCTTTGTATTTTTCGATTATCTCGATCATGCCCGCAGGCGAGGCTTGTTCTAACAGGGTTGCAGTCGCGCCGAACCGCAACGGAAACACCGCCAAACCACCCAACCCGAATGTGAAGGCCAAAGGTGGAGAACCAACAAAAACGTCCTCTGGAACGACCTGCAACACCTCACGCGCATAGCTGTCGGCAATGATCAGAATATCTCTGTGAAAATGCATGGTGGCCTTGGGTTCACCTGTCGAGCCGGAGGTGAAACCCAACAAGGCCACGTCGTCGCGCCCGGTTTTAACGCAATCGAACTGTACCGGCTTTTCAAGTGCAAGACGATCAAGCTCGGCATCGTGGTTTGAAGTTCCGTCGAACCCGACGACCCGCTGCAGGAACCGGCTATCACTGGCGCAGGACTGCATTTCGTCGATCAGCCGGGTATCACATAATGCAAACTGGATTTCCGCCTTATCGACAGTTTTCGTCAGTTCTGCAGCGCGCAACATCGGCATAGTATTGACGACGACCGCACCCACCTTGGTTGCGGCAAGCCAGCACGCAACCATTGCCGGATTGTTAGCCGATCGGATCAGCACCCGGTTTCCCGGCTCGACCCCCAAGTCATCGACCAATACATGTGCCAGCCTGTTGGTCCAGTCGCTGAGCTCTTTATATGTTCGTTGCCGACCATTGCCGATCAAAGCGGTATGATCACCAAAGCCCTTGGCAACCATGGCATCGGTCAGCTCATATGCTGCATTCACATGATCGGAATATGCAAAACCCGCCAACAGGAAGTCGGGCCACTGATCCTGGGGGGGCAGGTTATCGCGGCTGAACGTGTCGGTATGTGCAGACGGTCCAAGCATCACCTTCCCTCCATGTGCGCGGCCATCGTCTGACGTGCAATGATTACTTTTTGAACGTCCGAGGCGCCCTCGTAGATGCGCAAGGCACGGATTTCTCGGTACAGAGATTCAACCGCCATCCCAGAACGCACCCCATCGCCACCAAACAACTGAACCGCCTTGTCGATAATCAACTGCGCCTGATCGGTAGCAAACAGCTTGGCCATCGCCGCCTCACGTGTAATGCGCGCCGCTCCGCTGTCCTTGGCCCACGCTGCCCGATAGATCAAAAGCGCCGAAGCATCGACATCTAATGCCATCTCGGCGATGTGCCCCTGCACCATCTGCAAATCAAACAACGGGGCGCCTTGCACCTGCCGTTCTGATACCCGTGTCAGCGCCTCATCCAGCGCGCGTCGTGCAAATCCCAGCGCAGCGGCGGCCACCGTCGGGCGGAACAGGTCCAGCACAGACATTGCAATACGAAATCCTGCGCCAGCTTGACCGATCATCGCGCTAGCCGGCACACGCACATCATTGAAACGCAATGTCGCCAATGGGTGTGGCGCGATTGTGTCCAGGCGCCCGACAACTTCGAAACCCTTCAGATCAGGAGTGATGATAAAAGCTGACAACCCTTTGGCCCCGGGTGCCTCGCCAGTACGGGCGAACAGGGTGTAGACATCTGCGATACCCCCGTTCGATATCCATGTCTTTTCACCGTTCAGGACAAAGTCGTTGCCATCACGGATAGCCGTCATTGTCGAATTTGCCACATCCGACCCCGATTGAGGTTCAGTCAATGCAAAGGCCGCGATAGCCTGACCAGAGCGCGTTTGCGGCAGCCAATGCGCCTTTTGACCTTTTGAGCCGAACAACGAGATCGCACCGGTTCCAAGCCCCTGCATTGCAAAGGCGAAATCGGCCAACCCATCATGGCGAGCAAGTGTTTCACGGCTGAGGCACAGCGTCCTGACATCCAAATGGCCGCTTTCGTCCGAAGTAGGCTGCAGCAGCCCGGCGTCGCCCAGCTGGCGGACCAGATCGCGACAAGCCTGGTCCGGGTCGCCATGGTCAATAGTCAGTCCCCGAGCAACCTCTTGCACCCGATCCGCCCAGCCCCGGTGATGAGGGTCAAAGAATGGCCACGAAAGAAAGCTCTGATCTGCCATCAATCGCCCTCGAATACTGGTTTGTCTTTTGCAACAAAGGCCTTGTAGGCGCGTTCAAAATCTCCGGTTTGCATACAGATCGCCTGGGCCTGCGCCTCTGCTTCGATTGCCTGTTCGATCGACATAGACCACTCCTGCGCCAGCATGGTCTTGGTCATCATATGCGCAAAATTGGGGCCTGCCACGATACGGTCAGCCAGAGATTGCGCGGTAGCGTTAAGCTCGGATGGATCAACCACCGCATTGTAGAACCCCCAGGAAAGCCCCTCATCAGCGGTCATGTTGCGTCCGGTATAGAGCAGTTCGGCCGTACGCCCCTGCCCGATGATACGGGGCAGGATGGCGCAGGCCCCCATATCGCACCCTGCCAGCCCCACCCGCGTGAACAGGAATGCACATTTGGCCTGCGGGGTGGCGATACGCAAATCCGCAGCCATAGCGATGATGGCTCCGGCCCCCACGCAAATACCGTCCACCGCAGCAATCACCGGCTTGCCACAATTCACAATCGCCTTGACGAGATCTCCGGTCATTCGCGTGAAGAGCAACAGGTCCTTCATCTTCATGCGCGTTAGCGGACCGATGATATCGTGCACATCGCCGCCCGAGCAGAAATTGCCACCATTTGAGGCGAACACCACTGCATCTACCTCTTCTGAATAGACCAGATCCCTGAACCAATCGCGCAGTTCGGCATAGCTGTCGAAGGTCAAAGGGTTCTTACGCTCTGGTCGGTTCAGTGCAATCGTTGCAACCCGGTTCCGGATTTCGCAGCGAAAATGTTTGACGTCACTGGCCATCGATTTCCTCCGAAATAGTGAGTTCCGTTGTCAGAGTGCGGGCGTCCTCGGCGGAAAACTGGCCAAGCATATCGGATATCCACGCCTCATGCGCCGCGGCCTGACGTGCGAATTCCTCGCATCCTTTTTGTGTCATGCGTACGCGATGGGCGCGGCGATCCCCAGGCACAGGTACGCGCACTAGCAGGCCGTCATCGGCCAGCCGATCCACGATTCCGGTCACATTCCCGTTCGAAACGCGCAGCGCGCCCGAGATTTCGCTCATCTTCAGCCCATCTTCGAACCGCGACAGGGCTGCCATCACGTCGAAACGCGGCAGTGTCGTGTCGAACTCTACCCTGAGGTTCTCTCTTAGCGCCGCCTCGATGCCACGCGTGGTCTTGAGCAGCCGCAGCCATAACCGCAATCTCTCTTTGGAAGGGTCTTCCAATGGTGCTTGAAGCGGGTTTGGGTTCATATCTCGCCTCCGGACAGGCTAAGCGCGTGGCCATTGACTGAGTTTGCCGCATCCGAGCACAACCACCTCACGGCACCTGCTACGTCTTCGACCTGGATGAAACGGCCCTGTGGGTTTATCTTTTTCAGGCTTTTCACCGCATTTTCCGCGCTCATTCCCGTCTTCTCGACGATGTTCGCAATCGAGCGATCCAGCATCGGCGTTTCCACAAACCCCGGGCAAACCGCATTGACGGTGATGCCCGTCGCCGCAAGTTCGACCGCCAGAGACCGCGTCAGCCCGACCACCGCATGTTTTGTCGCACAATAGCCGGAAACATATGGATAGCCCTTCAAACCGGCGGTGGACGCGATGGCAATCAGACGGCCCGCTCCTGCGGCTTGCATGTCAGGCAAAGCCGCCTGCCATAGATTGAAAACACCCACCAGATTCACATCCGTCAGGGTCCGCAGATCATCGGCGGTCATCCGATGAAACGGAAGCGAATGAGCCGCGCCGGCATTCGCAATCGCTATCGAAATCGGGCCGCGTTCTGCCCGTGCTGTTTCAATAGCAGCTCGGACCTGCTTGTCATCGGTCACATCACAAAGGACATACGGCAAGGCTTGCTGCTGCAGCTTGGCCTCTGTACGGCCCAAAATGGTAACGGCTGCTCCGCCATTCGCGAAATCTTGGGCTATAGCCGCACCAACGCCGGTGCCGCCGCCGGTTATGACGACATGTTTCATACTTCACCCGCCGTTTCCGCCATGCGATCTGCCAGGCGCCAAGCCTGATCCCGCCCGGCTTCATAGGGGCGGGGCCAAGTTTCCTGCCGGTCCCCCAACGCCGTAGCCGCGTGCAAGGTCCAGTACGGATCGTCCAGATGAGGCCGGGCAAGGCACACCAGATCCGCACGACCGGCCATGAGAATCGAATTTACGTGATCGGCTTCATAGATGTTCCCCACCGCCATAGTACTGATGCCGCATTCGTTTCTAATGCGGTCCGCGAAAGGGGTCTGGAACATACGGCCGTAAACCGGGTTAGCATCGGTCGAAGTCTGCCCGGCGGAAACATCCACTATATCTGCACCCGCCGCATCGAACATCGCCGCTATATCCACAGCTTGTTGCGGCGTCACGCCAGTAGGTCCGACCCAGTCATTGGCAGAAATGCGCACCGCCATCGGCTTATCTTTGGGCCAGATCGACCGCATAGCTGAAAAAACTTCAAGCGGATAACGCATACGGTTTTCAAGACTGCCCCCATACATGTCGTCGCGCGTGTTCGACAAAGGAGAGATAAAGGACGAGATGAGGTAGCCATGCGCCGCATGCAGTTCGATCATGTCAAACCCAGCACGATCTGCCATCCGGGCTGCGGTCACAAATTGGGACGTGACCCTATCCATATCTGCACGATCCATCGCGCTGGGCACAGCGTTACCGTCGGACCAAGGGATCGCCGAAGCTGATATCAAAGGCCAGTTTCCTTCCTTCAGCGGCTGGTCCATTCCTTCCCACCCGATGCAGGTTGAACCTTTGCGGCCCGAATGGCCGATTTGACAGCATATTTTGGCGTCGGTTTCCGCATGGACAAATTCGGTGAGTCGAGCCCATGCGGCCTCGTGTTCGGGCTCATAAAGCCCCGGGCATCCTGGGGTGATCCGGCCTTCGGCGCTGACACAGGTCATTTCGGTGTATACCAGCCCGGCGCCACCTTTGGCCCTTTCACCGTAATGGATCAGGTGCCAGTCAACCGGGCACCCATCAACCGCCTTGTACTGTGCCATGGGTGACACTACGATCCGGTTCTTTAACTGCATCCCCCGCAGGCGAAATGGCGCAAACATCGGGGGCCGGGCCATACCATCAACAGCGCCCCCAGACTGCTGCATGAACCAGGCCTCGGCATGCCCCAGCCAGTTGGCATCGCGTTGGCGCAGGTTCTCGTGGCTGATCCGCTGAGACCGTGTCAGCATCGCGTAATTCAACTGAACCGAATCCTGATCGAGGTAAAGTTCGACATTCTCGAACCATTCGACCGAGTTCCGCGCTGCCGATTGCAGGCGCAACACTTCAAGACGACGCTCGTCCTCATACCGCGCGAAAGCCGCTTCAGGCGTATCTTCTTTATGGACGAAGTCAGCCAGCGCTATAGCGCTTTCCAGTGCCAGCTTTGTTCCCGAGCCAATGGAAAAATGTGCGGTCGCTGCGGCATCTCCCAGCAATACCAGGTTTTTGTAACTCCATTTTTCGCACAAGACCCTAGGAAACCGCAGCCAGGCCGAGCCGCGGATATGACTGGCATTGCTCATCAAGGGATGGCCGCCCAAATGATCTTTGAAAATGTCTTCGCACAAAGCGATGGACTCTTGCTTGGTCATCTCACCAAACCCAAAAGCATCGAAGGTCTGTTGCGAGCATTCCACGATGAAAGTCGCCGTATCCCGGTCGAACTGATAGGCATGTGCCCAGACCCAGCCCTTTGGCGTTTCCTCAAAAATAAAGGTGAAGGCGTCGTCAAACTTCTGATGCGTACCCAGCCAGACGAACTGACACCGTCGTTGGTCTATATCGGGTCGAAAAACATCTGCGAACTCGGCCCGTGACTTGGAGTTCAGCCCGTCCGAAGCCACAACGACGTCGTAGTTCATCATATAGTCCGAGGCTGATGCCGCCTCGGTCTCAAAGCGCATCTCGACACCAAGCTCGCGCGCTCGGTCTTGCAAAATGAGCAGCAGTTGCTTGCGTCCGATCCCGCAAAATCCGTGGCCGCTGGACACGGTGCGCTGACCTTTATGCACAAGTGCTACGTCATCCCAATAGGCAAAGTGTTTACGTATCACCGTCGCGCTGGCTGCGTCATTGGCGGCAAGATTATCCAGCGTCTCATCAGACAACACGACGCCCCAGCCAAATGTGTCATCCGGGCGGTTTCGCTCGATAACAACCACTTCGGCATCCGGATCGCGGAGCTTCATTGAAATCCCGAAATAGAGGCCAGCCGGCCCGCCGCCGAGACATGCAACACGCATCGTTACCTTCCCCCATTCGCAGCTTTACCTGAAACGCTAGACCAGGTGGCCCATCCCTTCAAGTAAAAATATTTTATACTTGAAGTTTATATATTCTGAATAACCAACCACAAAATCGCGACGGGTTGGTAATTTCCTGAGCCAAGCCAGCACTGGTTTGCCTGCGACAAAGCAATCAATCTCTGTAAGCGGTTACATTTCGCTTTCACCTGAACGGCGCAGAGCTTACACATATTTGCAAAATCAAATTTCAGGTTTGACAATGCCAAAGGCAAAAACTGCACCGACCCTGGAGGATGTTGCGAAACTCGCGGGCGTATCGACCGCCACGGTTTCACGTTGCCTCAATTCTCCGAGCCTGGTGGTGCAGGCTACGCGTGATCGGGTTCAGTCTGCCGTTGACGCTTTGGGATACACGCCGAATTTTGCCGCACGTGTTATGGCTGCCAGACGGTCGCACACCATCGGCGCCATCATTCCCACCATGGAAAACGCGATCTTTGCGCGTGGACTTCAGGCCTTTCAGGAAGAGCTGCGCCAGCATGGCTATACCCTGCTTGTCTCTAGTTCTGCCTATCAGCCTGAGATCGAAGAAGAGCAGATACGCAACCTGGTTGCACGGGGGGCGGATGGGTTGCTGCTGATCGGGCATGATCGAGACTCGCGGATCTATGACTATCTCGCAAAGCGTAGGATTCCGGTTCTGATAGCGTGGTCGTTTCAGGCAGACGCACCAGTCCCTTCGGTCGGATTTGACAACCGTGCGGCCATGGCCGAACTGGCAAATCAAGTGATCAAGCTGGGTCACCGAACCCTGGGTATGATTTCTGGTGTCAGCACCGGAAACGACCGTGCCCGCCTGAGGATCGAAGGGGTGCAAGAAGCAATGCGCCGCAACAATATCCCAAATGACCGGCTGACGATCGTAGAAACGCCATATGAAATCGAAAACGGGGCAGAGGCGTTTTCCCGTCTGATGTCTCGGCAAGATCGACCAACAGCGGTGCTGTGCGGGAACGATGTTCTGGCTATCGGTGCCTCGCGCCGGGCCAAGGAGATGGGGCTTAGAGTTCCTCAGGACGTATCCGTCACAGGGTTCGACGATATCGAGCTGGCGCAGATCACCGATCCAGGTTTGACGACCGTGCATGTCCCACATCGGGAAATGGGTCGACGGGCTGCGCTGGAACTGGTTGGATTGATCGAAAAGCCCACCGAAAGTTGCAATATACAGTTGCGAACCAATTTGGTCGAACGCCAATCGCTGGGGCGCCCCGGCTGACTTCAGGCGGCCTCATTCTCCATGGTGCGAAACTCACCTTTCAACCAGGCGTGACTTGCGCACATCGGGTCGGTAAAATGTTGACGAATAAGCTTTCCCATCGCTCTCTGGATTAGCTTCGAAGTGGTCTCGGGGTATACGTCGGTCGTGAATAAAGACACTGTTCTTACAAAGTTTCGGCCGGGAAATGGCACCACCCGAACTTGGTCGTGAAATCTGTGGGCCCTATGAAAACTTGCGGCCGTGGTGATGGTCCAACCGGTGCCTTCAGCGACCAATCCTATGATCGACTGATTGCATTCCAGTTCGAACCTGTTGGGCAGATCAAATTTACCTCGCCTGAGCTGTATCTCAATTTGCTTGCCGATCACGTAATCACGCGAATAGCGCAGCAACGGCAATTCTGCGTTTGATGAAAACATCTCCTCGGGCATGCCACTGAACGCTCCGGGCAAAACAACGATAAAAGGGTCGCGCATCAACGGGTATTCGATCAGGCCCTCGGTCCGTTCGAACGGTCGGGTCGCCACCCCTGCATCCAGCTTATGTTCCTGCAACTTGGCAATGATCTCATGGCTGGGGCGTGTGAAATGCCGAAAACTGCAGCGCGGCAAAGCATGCGCAAGAAACCGAAACAGGTCTGGCGAGATTTGATTGTCGAAATCATCAATCAGTGCCAGCCTCAAATCCGTCGCATGGCGCCAGTTACCCGACCGGATCTCCGCCTCGGCCTTTTTCAAAACGATCAGCCCATCGCGGACATGGCGCGCATAGACTTCACCGGCAGGTGTCAGACCCATTGGACGACGCCCGTGATCCACCAAATCAATGCCCAACGCGGTCTCAAGGCTTCGTAGGTGATTGGAAACTGTGCTGATAGACAAACCGGTTTCCGATGCGACCTGTTGGATCGATCCTGACTTTGCGACCAACTGAAAAACTTCCAGCCAGCGTAGGCTTAGCGACTTTGGCACATTTACAGTCCGTTGTTTCGATTACATCAAAACTAGCGAAACAAAGAACGCCCCTCATTGCAATGAGGAACTTGCAACCCGTTCTGCGTCAAGCCCGGAGCCTGCTATGGTCCGAGTCATAGGGCGAAGGTGCGATCACCGTTGCGTTGACCCGTATTCCACAGTGATCCAACTCAATCTTGCACCCGATTTCTGCAAGTGACGGATCGACAAATCCATGGGCAAGATTGAAGCCGGTGCGGTGCCCCCACTCGCCCGAGGTGATTGTCCCGACAACCGTGTCACCCAGCATCAGCGAAGCCCCGGCATGGGCAGGTCCCTGTCCTGTTTCCAACCGGAGCGGCACGAGTTTTCTGCGCGGCCCATCAGCATCACGGTTCAGCAGGGCATCGCGCCCGATGAAGTCGCCCTTTTCCAACCTCACAAACCGATTCAGACCTGTTTCAAAAGGATCAAACTCAGTGATCAAATCAGCCTTCCAGTGCAGGAACGTCTTTTCCATCCGCATGGAGTCGATCGCCCGAGCGCCAAACAACTTGAGGCCGAAGCGCTCCCCAGCCCGCCGCAGCGCCAGATATGCGCTATAAAGCGAAGGGTTGGGAACGTGGATTTCATATGCAAGTTCGCCAGAAAAACTCACCGCCATTACCGTTGCCGGAGCGAAGCCAACAAAGCACTCCCTGACGCTCAGCCATGGAAAAGCTGCCGGGGACCAATCACCGCGCGCGCAGGACGCCAGCACATCACGTGATTTCGGGCCGGCAAGGATCAGAATGGTGCAGTCGTTGGTCAGACTGCGTAAATGCACGTCTTCATCGGGGTGGCGGTTCTGCTTTAGCCAATCCATATCGTGGAATTCACTTGCCGCCGCCGAGCCATACCAGACCCGGGCAGGACCGCGATCGCTGGCGGGCAGGTTCGCCACAGTCGCTTCGGCTTTGACCATCCCGTGATGGTTCAAAAGATAACCCAGCCCAACCCTGCCGTCGCGGCGCGTGACATCACCGCAAAACAGACGATCCAGAAAGGCATGCCGATCCGCGCCGGTAATCTCGATACGGTTGAAACCATTCACCTCGGACAACCCGACATTGGACTGAACATTTGCCACCTCGGCCCCGACCAGATCATAGGTTTCGTCAAAATCGAAACTGAGGGTCGGCTCAAAGCTTGGGTCAGGCTTGATGTAATCCACCCTTTCCCATCCATTGACGACAGTGAATTCGGCGCCCTCGGCCGCTAGAACCGGGGTCAGCGCTGTGGTCTTGGCGGGCCTTCCTGCAGGGCGGTGTTCATGCGGGAGGTGAAAGCGGAATTCATTCTGGTAATCTTCAACTGCCTTTAGCGCCGTCAATTCCACATTTGCGTGGCCCGTGAACCGACGCGGGTCCAGGCACCAGGTGTCATAACAGGCCTCTCCATGCACAATCTGCTGGGCCAACAGCCAACCATGGCCACCGCCCTCACCCAATCCAGCCCGCAGGCCGATAATACAGAAGGCGTTGCGCTTGCCCGGGATCGGCCCGACAAGTGGTGCACCATCAATCGTATAGGTTATCGGCCCGTTGACGACCGTGTGAATCCCGGCCTCTAACAGCGCAGGCATCCGAGCAAAAGCGCCTTCCAGCACGTCCGACACGCGGTCCAGATCGTCCGGGCAAAGCGCATTTACAAAATTTGGATCGATCCCGTCCATGCCCCAGGTCTTGCAGCCCTGTTCATAGAACCCCAGCAAGAGGCCGTTCTTTTCTTGTCGACAATAGAAATCGCTGATCGGACATCGCAGCAAAGGCATTCGGTGGCCGGCATCGCGGATTGCAGGAATTTCTTCCGTCAGAAAATACTGATGCTCCATCGAGGCCACGGGGTGGTGCACCCCCATCAAGGCGCCCACTTCGTTCACACGATATCCGCAGGCATTCACCACGATGTCACAGTCGATATCACCGTGTTCGGTCTGTACCGTCCAGGTGTCATCCTTGTGCTGGATCAACCCGACAACCGGGGTATTCCGGTACACTTCGGCCCCGGCCAAACGTGCAGCCCGGGCCAACGCCTGACACAGCTGAGCCGGATCAATATCCCCGTCCGAGGGATCCCATAGCCCACCAATCAGGTTTTCGGTCGAGATCAGAGGGTGCCGCCGAGCGCATTCTTCGGCATCAATAACCTCGAAATGGACATCCATCCCCCGGGCCATCGAAGCGAAATGTCGGTATCCCTGCATTTGCGCTTGGGTGTTCGCCAACCTGATTCCGCCGTCACCATGGTGGTAATTGATGGGATAGTCGGGATTCGCAGACAGGTCTTGGTACAGTTTGATCGAATGGGATTTCAGTCCAACCATGGTCTGGTTTGTTCCAAAATTCGTCACCTGCGCGGCTGAATGCCAGGTGGTACCAGAGGTCAACTCGTTTCGTTCGACCAGGACGACATCTGCCCATCCTTCTTGCGTCAGGTGATACAGAGTTGAGCACCCTGCGATCCCGCCACCAATTACCACTACTTTTGTCCGCGACTTCATTGGCTTTGCTCCTCTGAACCCCAATAGGTTTTGCTGAAAACAGGTCTTCGCAACAGCTTACGAATGGCTTGTGCTGAAAAATCGAAACTACGATTGAGGATTCTGAAAGGCGCATTTCCCTTTTGCAGAGACCCCGCATCGCCCTTTACGGTTCCGGGACTTCTGACATGAAAAGGATTGGGCATTGTCAAAGGGCAGTAAAAGAAGCGGTCGAAATGCGCGTCTTGCGCAACGCGCAGCAGAGCCCGCCATAGATCCGTGCCCCCCCGGGCAAGCCGGTGGTCGCTTTCAACCTTTGACACAGTCCGAAGTCAAACAAATATACAATACCGCCTTAAGGCTTCTGGAAACTCTCGGCATGGGCGAGGTCCCGGACAGGCTGGCCAACGATCTGCGGTCAGCCGGTGCACAATCCGGACAGCAAGGGCGGCTGCTATTTCCTCGAAACATGGTTGAAGACGCTATTGGGTCCGCTGCCAAGACTTTCTCGTTTCATGCCCGGGACGAAGCGCGCTCGATCGAAGTGGGCGGAAATCGTGTGTTCTTTGGCACCGGCGGTGCGGCTGTGCAAACGCTGGATCTGGAGAGCGGCCACTATCGCCCATCCACGCTGGCCGATCTGCATGATTTCACGCGACTTCAGGATACGCTGGCCAATGTCAGCTGGTTTACGCGCTGCTGTGTCGCGACTGATCTGCCAGATGTTTTCGATCTGGACGTGAACACAGTTTACGCTCTAGTTCGCAATACCACCAAACCGATTGCCACGTCGTTTACCCTTGCCGAACATGTGGCCCCGATCGTCGAAATGCTCGACATCGTTGCAGGCGGGCCAGGCGAGTTTGCCAAGCGGCCGTTCCTGAAAGCCCACATAAGTCCGGTGATTTCACCACTGCGTTATGGCGAAGATGCGGTGGACGTTGTCTATGAATGTATCGCCCATAATATCCCGATGTCCTGCATTACCGCTGCACAGGCAGGCGCCACCGCCCCTGCAACACTTGCCGGGTTTCTGGCGCAATCTTTGGCCGAGACACTGGCCAGCCTTGTTATGGTCAATGCGATCAAACCCGGCTTTCCGATGGTGTTTTCCAACTGGCCTTTCATCGTCGATTTGCGCACCGGTTCTTTCGCAGGCGGCAGCGGTGAGACCGCCATCCTGAACGCGGCGTCGGCGCAGATCACCAACGCGCTGGGGCTGCCTTCGGGTGTGGCCGCCTCGATGACTGATGCGAAAGCTGTCGACGCACAGTACGGAGCCGAGAAAGGAATGACCTCGCTGGCTGCAGCGCTGGCTGGCGGCAATCTGATCTACGAAAGCTCGGGCATGACCGCATCCTTGCTGGGCGCCAGTTTCGAAGGGTTCGTTCTTGACGACGAAATGCACTCTCACACCTATCGCGCTTTGCGCGGCATCGAAGTGACCGACGAAAACCTGGGATTCGACGCCATTTGTCATGCGGTACTGGGCGACGGTCATTTTCTGGGAAGCGCCCACACCTATGCTGCGATGGAACGGGATTACTTCTATCCAGCGCTGGCTGACCGGAACGAACCTCGGACATGGCAGACCGATGGGGCCGCCGATGCGTGGACGGTTGCCCGCCGGCACGCAAAGGACATCCTGGCACGACATCATCCGCAATACCTGACCGAAGAACAGGACGCTGAAATCCGCAGACGGTTTCGCATTCTGTATTAGACTTACGTCGACCGACTCTAGCCAGTAGGCTTGCAGCACATACACTCAGATGAGGCCCTCATGACAAATCCCTTCTTTCAGCCGGTCTCGGCAATGGAGCTTGCGCGTTTCGCTGGTGTCCCCACGTTCATGCGCCTTCCCGAACTGACCCCCAAGGACGACCGGATCAACGAAGTTGATATTGGGATCATCGGGATCCCGTGGGATGGCGGCACCACAAACCGCCCCGGCGCGCGGCACGGGCCTCGGCAGTTGCGCGACTATTCGACCATGATCCGCGCAATGAACCCGGTCACCGGTGTAGCCCCTTTTGCCATGGTGAATTGCGCCGATCTGGGTGATGTCGCGCCGAACCCGGTGGACATCGAAGACACCATGAACCGAGTCACGTCTTTCTATGACGATCTGACCGAACGGGGCATAACGCCGCTAACCGCAGGCGGCGACCACCTGACCACCCTGCCCGTCTTGCGCGCTCTGGCCAAGTCGGAGCCATTGGGCCTTATTCAATTCGACAGCCACACCGACCTGTTCGACAGCTATTTCGGTGGCTACAAATACACCCATGGCACACCGTTTCGTCGTGCCGTTGAAGAGGGCCTTGTGGACCCCAAGCGCTTTGTCCAAGTCGGCATACGCGGTACGGCCTATAACACAGAAGATATCGATTGGGCCGAGGCACAGGGCATCCGCATCATCCGCATCGAAGAACTGTTCGACCGCGGCATTGACGATGTCATGGCGGAGGTGCGGGAGATCGTCGGAACAGGTCAGACCTATTGCACCTATGACATCGACTTTGTGGACCCCACCTATGCCCCCGGCACCGGCACGCCAGAGATCGGCGGGCCGAACAGTTTTCAGGCGCAGCAGGTGATCCGCCAGTTAAGCGGTGTCAATCTGGTTGGTGCTGATCTGGTCGAGGTCGCACCCCCCTTCGATGCCGCTGGGGGCACGGCCTGGCTGGGCATCTCACTGATGTTCGAGCTGTTATGTGTTCTGGCAGAGGCTGTGGACGCCCGCCGCTAACCGGTGTTTTCGGCGATCATCGAGATCATCTCGAACATCACCGCCGCTGCGGTCAGGGCGGTGATATCGTTGGGGCTGTCCTTGGTGGGCATCATGCAAACAACGTCACCGCCGACAATGTTCAAGCCGCGCGCGGCGCGCAGAATGCCCACGGCCTCATCAATGTCGAACCCCTTCTCGCCCGGCTCCAGATTGGACACCGCCGGGGCAATAGTCGGGTCAAGGCAATCCAGATCGAAGGTGATATAGACCGGCCGGTCACCCAGAACCTCTTTGGTCTGCGCCACCACATCGGCCAGCCCGCGCTGACGAAATTCGCGCATGGTGACGATGTTGTACCCGTAGTCGTAGGACGGCTGCAACCAGTCCAGGCTGCGCGGATGGCCTCGCAGGCCGATCTGCATCGAACAGGTAGGATCAACCTGCCCCTGATCGGCCAGATAAGCCCCCCAATGAGCGGCCGACTTCTTTGCCCCCAAAAAGTGATCGACCTTTGTAAACACATCCGTATGGGCATCCAGGTGCAGAAAACTGATCGGCTCTCCTCCGGCCAGCTTCCCACATCCTAGCGCCTGTACGATCCCGCCGGTAATGGAGTGGTCACCGCCAACGGATACCGGGCGCGCACCTGCCGCATCTATGTCCTTGTAAAAGGCGGTAATGCGTTCGATGCAGTCTTCGTTATCGTTGGCGCGCGGGAAGGGTACATCGCCGACATCGGCAATCTTCGCGCGGCTCCAGGGGTCGATCTCAAAAACCGAATGGACCCTGCGCTGTACCGCCGAGACATTCCGCAAGGCGCGCGGGCCCAGATGCTGATCCCTTTCGGTTGTCCCGTTTCCGGTCGAATGCGGCACACCGACAAGTGCAATATCCTGCCCCTCGGGTCCGATATTGGGGCAGCGAAACATCGTCGGTATGCCCCACCAGTACAAATTGTCCATCATGGACTGCTCATAGCGGTCGACCATTTCATCCTCCGGTAAAAAAATGCCCCCGGCCTGAGCAGAGGGCATAGAAGTTCAGATTCTTTCGTCTTCTCGCCGAAATGCGCCCTGAACAATACGGTCCATGACCATAGCAAGGAACAAAATGGCAAAGCCGCCCAACAGGCCGGGCCCCTTGGCTGCATATTGCAACGCCTCAAGGATTTCCTTGCCCAGCCCTCCGCCACCGATCAGCGAAATGATCACCACCATCGATAGGCACATCAGGATAGTCTGGTTCACCCCGGTCATGATCGACGGCAAGGCCAGAGGTATCTCGACATCCTTCAGCAATTGCCATTTCGAGGCCCCAAAAGCCACAGCAGCCTCTTTGATACTGTCGGGCACTCCGCGCATGCCCAGCGCGGTCAGTCGGATGACCGGCGGCATGCCAAAGATGATCGTGGCCAGAATGCCGGGCGGGTTGCCGGTGCCAAAGAAGGCGATAATCGGGATCAGATAGACGAAGGCCGGCAAAGTCTGCATCAAGTCCAGCACGGGCTCTGCCGCGCGGTAGGCACGCCTGGACTTGCCAAACCAAATGCCCAGTGGAATGCCAAAAACAACGCATAACAGCACCGCCGCACCGACCAGCGCCACGGTTTCCATCGCCACATCCCAATATCCCAGCAAGGCGATATAGGCCAATGAAGACGCCGTGAAGATCGCCACTCGGGGGCCTGCAGCCCGCCAAGCCGTCACACATATCACCAGCATCACAACCGGCCAAGGCGACCCGATCAGCGCAATGGTCAGGGCATCCAGAACCGACCGAACCCCAGCGACAATCCCATCGAATACGTCCCCGCCAGCAAGAGCGGCCGCATCTATCTGCGCCTCCATCCAGCTTGCAAGGTTTGAAAACAGGGTCCCGCCGCCCTCACCCAATATCAGTGCGGACACTTCTTTTTCGGGGAATGCATCCAACATGGCCAGCGAAGCATTGACCGTGAATTTGTAGACGATCAACGGCCCAATCGCCGCAACAAGCACAGCCCCCAGCACCATATTTCGCCTGGACTGGCCACTTTCGGTACTGTCCGGATCGGTCCGCCATTTTGAATACTGTTTTTCATAGACGCGGTCGGCATAGAAGCCCTGTGCCAGTTTGAAGACCAGCAGCATCAGCAATCCGGTGATCATGATGCTCAGCGCTTCAGACTGCGCGGCCGCGGCTTTTCCAAAGCTGGCATCGGCGGCTTTCTGTATATTCGCTGCCAGCTTGGTGAAACGGTCAATATCGGCCTTCTCTGTCGCATCGGCCGCCCGCGCCAGCAGCTCGTCGGCGCGTGCCTGCTGACGTTCGGCACGTTCCACCATGTCAGCGCCCGGATTGCCCCAGGCACCACGCCCGATCTGAACCCAAGCGATGATTTCCAGGATCAGAAAGGTCCAGAACATCCCCCAGATGGCTCGTGATGCTGACCACAAAGGCCCCAGAACCCCGGCCCAGAGATTGAACGTATTCGGAACCGCGCTGGTTGCATCATGGATCTTGTGAAACGCCTTGACGTAATAGTCCCCATTCGGACCAGCAAACTCGTGAATGGACCGATCCAGTGCCTCATGGTCGACCTCGATATCCGAGGCGGCGGTGACTTTCACTTCGGTGGTTACATCAGTCATTCTTGCCCCCCTGAATTCCGCGCAGCAGGCGCGGTTTGGTCACGACGCCCACGTCCTGTCCTGCATCGGTGATGATCACCGGCAGGTCCGTGTCGACAGCCAGGTCGATCAACTGATCCAGATCGGCCCCCTCATCCGCGCGCGGCGCGCCGTCGGTCGGGCCGGAATAGCTGTCCAGTGGCTCCATGATTGAATGCGCCTTGACCAGTTTCAGTTTGGATATGCCCTGAACAAACTCGCGCACATAGTCATCGGCCGGATTCATCACGATGTCTTCCGGTGTGCCAATCTGAACGATGACACCATCTTTCATGATCGCAATTCGGTGGCCAATGCGGATAGCTTCGTCCAGATCATGGGTGATGAACAATGTGGTCTTCTGCAACTGGGCGACCAGCGCTTTGAACTGGTCCTGCAGCTGCAGCCTGATCAGCGGATCGAGCGCAGAAAAGGGCTCGTCCATTAACAGGATTTCCGGATCAGAGGCCAGCGCGCGGGCAATTCCAACACGCTGCTGCATCCCGCCCGACAATTCTTTGGGCAGGCGATCTTCGTACCCGGTCAGGTCCACCAATCCCAGCGCATGGTCCGAGACGGCCCAGCGCTTGGATTTGGACACTTTTCGAATTTCCAAAGGATAGGCCACATTGTCTCTGACAGATCGGTGCGGCATCAGCGCCATATGCTGGAAAACCATCCCAATCTGCTGCGCGCGGATACGGCGCAGCTCAGCCTCGGATATTTTGGATACGTCCTGGCCCAGAATCTCGATCTTGCCTGAGGTCGGCTCGATCAAGCGGTTCACGTGGCGCACCAGCGTGGATTTCCCGGATCCCGAAAGACCCATAATGCAGAAGATTTCGCCGCGCGGGACTTCAAAAGACGCACCCTGTACGCCGACCACACAATTATACCTTTCAAGAACTTCAGGCTTTCCAATCCCTTCATCCCGTACTGCGGTCATGGCCTCTTCTGCCCGCGCACCGAAAATCTTCCAGACATCTGTCAGCTTAACGACTGTTTCGGTCATACTTGCCCCTTCAATGCAAAACAGGCCGCCAGGCATTCCCGGCGGCCTATCTGTAATTCAGTTCCGAGCGTTACCGATCACTCTGACATCCAGTTCAGAACTGCATCTTCGTTCGCACCGACCCATTCTTCGGCATATGCGAGCGGCTCTTTGCCATCTATGACAAGCGCATAAGTCATGGCCGAGACAGCGGCAGTATCCAGTTTCATGTTGGACAACAGCCGAGCAACTTCGGGGTACTCATCCTCAAGAGATTTGGCATAGTGAAGGTGCAGATAGGCCAAATCCCAGGCGACACCTGCTTCGGATTTCTCCAGCCAATCCGGATCATCCGTGGGCTGCAGGACATTCCATTTTGCCGCGTCATAGGCCGGCTCTTCCAGGATCTGAAGATCATGCAGTTCAAACACGTAATGCGGCGTATAACAGAAACCCACCCAAGGCTCACCCGCTTTGATCGCGTTATCAAGGTTCGCATAGGCGACGGTTTCGTCTATCTCGGTCAGTTCCATGACCTGGTCATAGCCATATGATTTGGCCCGGATTTTCTCGACGTTGGTCGACGCCCAGCCGGGGGCACCGATCCATACTTCGCCCTGCCCGTCGCCATTGCTGTCGAACAGTGCCGCGATGTCGGGATTGGTCAGGTCGTCAATGGACCGAATATCATTGGCATCAGCGGTCGCTTTGTCGACACACATTCCTTGAAACGCCTCAACGCCATTGGAATTGAAGGTAACTGTACCCTTTTCGGTTACATAGGTGTCATGCAGGTTCTGCTGGTTCGGCATCCACACTTCGGGGTGTACGTGCATGGCGCCGGAATCCATCGCCTCGAACACGATCGGGTTGGTGCCATTCTGAAGCTCGACCTCTAGCCCCAGATTTTGTTCGATCGCAACCTTTAGAATGTGCGCTGTTGCATTTACCGATGGCCAGTTCGGCACACCGATCACAATGTCAGCAGCAAAAGCAGGCACAGCGACCATCATCGACGCGCCTCCCAGTAACATAGTGAGTTTGTTCATATTATTTCTCCGTGTTGGGCGTTCGTGGCGCTGTTCTTCTTACCCTATGGGCAGCGGTACGCCTACCAAACGACATCGGGATGACGTTCCATCCCCCTTTCTTAGCCAGTTACCGGGCGCGCCGGTTTGACAGGAAAATTCAAACATGCCGACACATGACCCATCAAGAACAACATGCCACAAATCAATATATGCGTCTTTCTCGAATATTAGTTTCGGTTTATTCTGATCTTGGTCGATATGAGGCCTGAAATAGGTGCAGCCGATTCTTGAGTGGGCTTGTCTGCCATCAATATCCCCTAAGCGGCGCCATCTCAGACAGGGGCACAGATTTTATCCAGTCAGTCCTCAGATCCCAGTACAAGATCCTGCTTCAGGATGAAGTCCCCAAACGCGTCCGTCAGCGTTTGAAAGCGCGAGCGTTGCGAGACATAAAGATACACCTGCCTTTGATCTTCGAGATCAGCGATAGGACGGAAGACGATAGCCTCAGGAAGAGACCGTGCAACGGTTTGCGGCAAAACCGTCACCCATTCCTCGGTGCGCACCAATGCGATCAGTGAATGGGTGTTCTGAATGGTCACACCGGCCTTCGAAATCGCCGCGTGAAACCGCGGGGACTGAACCAAATCGCACAGAGCATTGCGTATGAAGGGGACCGAAGCCACCTGTTCGATGGTTGGCATCTCTGATTGCTGTGCCAGCGGGTGTGCAGCCGTGCAAACCACCCCAAACCTGTCTTCGAACAAGGGCGTGGCTGTGACCCCGTTTAGCGCAAGATACCCGGATGCAATACCGATATCCGCTTTTCCTTGCACAACTGCGTCCAGTACCTGCTGTGTATCGGTATCGCGGAGCTCGATCCTGATATCGGGGAAATGGCTATTCATGTGACTCAGCACCTTGGGAAAGGCAAGAGCCGCCACCGACGGCACAGACACGATCCGCAACAGCCCGTACTCTGCGCTGGCTATTGCCTCGATATCCTGAACTGTTTGATCGAACTGTCTGACCTGCTTCAAAGCCAAATCATGAACCTGCCGACCCACTTCTGACAGTCGGTTTTTGCGCTCTCCCTCGAACAGCTTCTTACCCAGGTGCTCCTCAAGCTGCTTCAGCGTCATCGACACCGCCGATTGCGTTCGCCCAAGACGGTCGGCGGCCTCGGTCAGATTACCAGTCTGCACAACCGTGCAAAAACTGCGCAGTGTTTCAATCTTGATCGCCATACTTCAGTTTTTCTGCAATTTGTTTCATTTAATTGAGTTTGACTGATGTTCGCCAAAAAATCCATCCTAGGTCAAATGAAATCGCACTGGGGCGTAACGTGACACAACTGAATCTGATTGCTGGCGAATGGCTGGCAGGTGAGTCTGAAATCGAAAACCGCAATCCTTCGGACCTGAGCGATCTGGTCGGCATGTTTGCACAGGCCAGCGCTGACCAGCTTGAGGCGACGCTGGATCAAGCCCGTGTTGCACAGGCTGAATGGGCCGCCTATGGCATCGAACGGAAGCAAGCTGTTCTGAACGCTATCGGTAATGAAATGATGGTCCGGGCCGAAGAACTGGGTACGCTCTTGGCGCGCGAAGAAGGCAAGCCGCTGGCCGAAGGCAAAGGCGAAGTGTTCCGCGCCGGGCAGTTCTTTACCTATTACGCAGCTGAATGCCTGCGTCAAATCGGTGAGAACGCGGATTCTGTGCGCCCCGATATCGAAGTAGACGTTCGCCGCGAAGCTGTCGGTGTTGTCGCCATCATCAGCCCATGGAACTTCCCTACCGCGACTGCCTCTTGGAAGATTGCTCCAGCACTGTGCTATGGCAACGCGGTTGTGTGGAAACCCGCCAACATCACCCCGGCATCCGCTGTCGCACTGACCGAAATCATCGAACGTCAGGACATCCCCAAAGGTCTGTTCAGTCTGGTCATGGGTTCGGGGCGCAGCATCGGGCAACGCCTGGTCGAAAGCCCCAAGGTCAATGCAATTTCCTTTACCGGGTCAGTCCCGGTCGGCAAGGGTATCGCAGCAGCCGCCATCCAGAACCTGACCAAAGTTCAGATGGAAATGGGATCAAAAAACGCGCTGGCAGTGATGGACGATGCCGATCTGGATCTGGCCGTTACTCTGGCATTGGGAGGAGCGTTTGGCGGCACCGGACAGAAGTGCACGGCGTCTTCGCGCCTTGTCGTGCATGCGGGTATCCATGACGCGTTTGTCGAAAAGCTGGTGGCCGGTGCGCAAGCGATGAAGGTCGGCCACGCGCTGGAGGAAGGCGTGCAGATGGGTCCCGTCGTCAGCCAACAGCAGCTGAGCGAAAACCTGGCCTATGTTGATCTGGGCAAATCCGAAGGGGCCGAGCTGGCCTGTGGCGGAACCCGGCTGGAGATGCCTCATGACGGGTTCTACATGTCGCCGGGCGTGTTTCTGAACACCAACAACGACATGCGCATCAACCGCGAAGAAATGTTCGCGCCCCTGACCAGTGTCATCAAGGTTGGCAGCTATGACGAAGCGCTGAGCGTCGTCAACGACACCAACTTTGGCCTGACCTCGGGCATCGTGACCAAATCGCTGGCCCGCGCCACGCATTTCCGTCGCAATGCGCGCACTGGTGTTGTGACTGTGAACCTGCCCACTGCAGGCACCGACTACCACGTGCCTTTTGGCGGCCGCGGCGACAGCTCTTACGGGCCGCGCGAACAGGGTAAGGCTGCGGCCGAGTTCTATACCACGGTCAAAACCGCCTATATCAGCGCGGGCCCCGTGTGATGCGGATCGACGGGCTACAATATGCCAACTGGTCGGAAAAGATTTTCCGCCAACTGCGTGACGGGGGCGTGGACGCGATCCACGTCACCATCTCGTACCACGAGAACTTTCGCGAAACGGTTCTGAATTTCGAGAAATGGAACCGCTGGTTCGAACAATACCCGGACCTGATCATGAAAGGGCGCTGGGCCAGCGATATCGATACGGCTCGTAAAACGGGACGGACGGCTGTGTTCTTTGGCTTTCAGAACCCCTCGCCCATCGAAGACGATATCGGGCTAGTCGAAATCCTGCACGATCTTGGCGCCCGTTTCATGCAGCTGACCTATAACAACCAGTCCTTGCTGGCGACCGGCTGTTATGAGGCCGATGACACAGGCATCACCCGTATGGGCAAGCAGGTGATCAAAGAGATGAACCGCGTAGGTCTTGTAGTGGACATGAGCCATTCGGCGGACCGTTCCACCATCGAGGCCGCAGAATGGTCCGAGCGTCCCATAGCCATCACTCACGCGAACCCGTATGATTGGTCGCCCGCGCTGCGTAACAAGCGTGACGATGTCATTCGTGCAGTGACGGAAAATGGCGGGATGCTTGGCTTTTCGGTTTATCCCCACCATCTGAAAGATAAATCCGACTGCACGCTGGACAGTTTTTGCGAGATGATCGCACGCGCCGCCGACAAATACGGCGCGCAGCATCTGGGGATCGGCACAGACCTGTGTCAGGATCAACCCGACAGCATTGTGGAATGGATGCGGGTTGGCCGCTGGACCAAGGAAATCGACTATGGCGAGGGATCCGCTTCGGCACCAGGCTTTCCGCCCATGCCGGGCTGGTTTCAGGACAACCGAGATTTTGGGAACATCGAACAAGGGTTACGCGCGACCGGCCTGAACGATGACGAAGTGGCCGGGATCATGGGCAGGAACTGGTATCAGTTCTTTGCCGAGAACTTCGTCCCACAAGGGTAACACTATGAATACACGCGTGCAGACTGAAAATGTCAGACGTGATCCCGCGATGGTCATGCGGCTGTCGCGGCTGGGCTCGCTGCATCAATGCCGTCTCAGCTTTATGCGGCAACTGACCCGCCGTATGGCGCAGGAAAACTGGAGTTTTTCCCGCCCTGCGTTCGAGATTGACGAACACGGCGTTGGCCATGCGGTCTATACCGCGCAAGGCCCTGATCACGCATATTCTCTGGTGGCGTTTGCCCATGATCTGCCGCCCGAAAAACGCTCGGACCGGGTCATCGCCGAGGCCTGGGATGCCACCTTCGCGCTATTTGACGGCATTCCGACGGCGGATGATATTCACCGCCTGTCGCAAAACGTACCAGTGCAAGAGGCCGGGCGCGTCAGCGAGACAGAACTGTCATTGTCGCGCGCCAACCGGTCAGTCCGCCTGTGGGCACATGTGGTCGACCGTCTGGCCGCTGGTCAACAACCCGATCTGGAACAGATTTATCAGGTTGGCTACCTGATGCGGACAACCGCCGTGTATGGTTCCGGCAAGTTTGGGGCTGCAGATCGCGAGAAAACAGCCAGTCGCCCCGAGGTCAACGGCCCGTTCCAGACCGAGATGTTGTCGGTCTACCTGACCCGGACCTTTGTGCGCGATCTGGTGCAGCATATGGCCCAAGTGAAGGGCGGCGGTCAAACCGCGCAGTTAGATCCGCAGATCGCCAGTTGGCTCGGCATTGGCAATTCCACAGGTCTGGGCATGGCCCCGTTCATCGTCAACCATCCGATCTTGTTCAATAACTGGATCATGGCGCGAGAGGAGGCCATCGCCCGGGTACGGTCGCTCTTGACCGCCTCGGAAGATGAGGCCCGTCAATTCCGTGGCATCTATGATCGTAGCAAACTCTCGATGTCCTGGTGGCAGTCTGAGCATCCGGTCCAGCGCGATAAGCTGGCGGCGCTCAACAACGATCTGCAGGCAATCTCTGGGTATCTGGACAGGGATGATCTGACGCAGAACCAACCCTGGGATCGGTTGATCCTGTGGTCGCAATCCGCGCTGAGCGAGGAGGGCCAGGAACTGCTCGCCTCGCTTATCCTTGAGCCCTATGGCGAATTGGTCGATGGGCTGAGCTGTTGTATGGCCGACAGTAATTCAAGTGCCCATGTGATTGATGGATCAATGTCGGTAGGCGCTGCGCGCGATCTGATCAGTAACAGTTTTGGCTGGGCCTTGGATCTGGATTGGAACGCAGCGGAAAACTGTGCGCGGGCCTGGTATGTCTCCGAGGAGAAGCTGGAGCCGCGACTGGGTGAGCGCTTTGAGGAACCGATATCCGGTTACGAACAGCCCCTTGCCCCGGCCCGTGACGCCGCGATGGCGTATAAGGCGCTTGCCGAATGGGATACTCGCTCCTCCGTTGCAGAGTTTCTGCTGCGCCATCCTGAACATCGCCACACCCTGCGCCGCGCTCAAATGAGCCGAGTAGCCCCCTATGGTGAAATCCACGACAACACGATTAGCGCCACTGTCCTGCCTATCGACATGCTGCGGGCCAAGCTGTCGTTTTTTGGGGCAACCCATTTTGACCCCCGGTCGGACCGCTGGGTGCGGATCTGCATGTATTCCGGCGCACCATATCCTGATGAGCTAACGCCGGAAAATGCCGATCTGTGGGTTTATCCGGAGTTGCCGCAATGACCTATTCACTGAACGAGATCGAAGCCACCTCTAAACGCGCTGCCCGAGGGGCAGGGTATGCCTGGGGTCTGGCAGAAGAGGCCGCCAAAGCCACACGCTGGTTGTGCGGGCATGGGCTGAACGGGACTGCAGAGCTGGCCCACCTGCTGGACTTGGGTTTGGCTGCGGCGCCGGCAGATCACAGACCAGATGCGATGCAGGGCCCATGGCAGGGCAAGGGCGCTTTGTGCCCTCTGGCCACTGGCACCTTGCTGTCGGATTGTGCCGAACAGCTGCGCGCCGGACCGGTTGAGATGGCCAACATTGCAATCCCTGCCCTGTTACTGCCCTTTGCTGCCTATGCGGCACGTGAACTCAAGGGCTGTGTGGTGCTTGATTGTGATGGGCATCTGGCGGCATGTGATGGGTATTCCGTGTCGACCCCAGATACCTTACCCGCCCAGGCGCGCAGGGTGGTGGTTTCGCTGGGGGAACAGCGTACAGGCCCCAGCCCACATCAGACCCGCGCCGCCCCGACTGATCAGGCTTGGGCAACGCTGAATCGCTTTGCCCACCGCACCTATGCCCCCGCAACCGAGGAATCCCGCCTGCTGGGTGCAGGGGCCGGGCTTTCTGATAATGACTGATGAGGTACTGATTTGACCGAGACCCGGACCCTTACTCTGAACGAAATCGAAGACCTGTCGTTTCGCGCGCTTGTTGCTGCGGGGACTTCACCGGAAAACGCCCGCCCGCTGGCGGTTGCGACCGCGGCAACCGAGGCGGACGGCGTGGCAAGCCATGGACTGGCCTATATCCCGATCTATTGTGAGCATGTCCAATGTGGCAAGGTCGACGGGCTTGCCAAACCGGTCATGACACGGCCCAAGCCAGGTGTAGTTACCGTAGATGCCGCAACCGGATTTGCCCATTCAGCCATCGATCTCGGGTATGAGACGCTGATCACCGCTGCGCGCGAACAGGGCGTTGCCGTGCTGAGCATCTGCAACAGCTATAACTGCGGCGTGCTGGGCTATCACACCTATCGTCTGGCACAGGCCGGGCTTGTCGGGCTTGGTTTTACCAACGCGCCAGCCTCGATCGCGCCATCGGGTGGCGCAAAGCCGGTTGTAGGGACCAACCCCTTTTCCGTTGCCGTACCCGGTACAGATGGGCAACCCGCCCTGCTGATCGATCAAAGCGCCAGCACAATCGCCAAGAGCGAGGTCATGAAACATGCCAGAGAAGGAAGGCCGATCCCCGTTGGGTGGGCATTGGACGCCGAGGGCAACCCGACCACTGATCCCAATGTGGGCCTCAAGGGCTCCATGGCACCTTCTGGTGGGTACAAGGGCGTCGGTGTGGCCCTTCTGACCGAAGTTATGGCGGCCGCTCTTACAGGGGCCACTCTGGGCATCAACGCCTCGCCCTTTTCAGGAACCGCTGGCGGCCCGCCCAAGACCGGACAGTTTTTCATTGCGATCGACCCTGTGGCGACATCGTCGTCGGGTGGCTTTGCTCAGGGCATCGAGGAACTCGTCGACGCCATTCGATCGCAAGACGATGCACATTTGCCTGGCGATGGCCGACGCGCAAAACGCGTCGCATCGGCCACACAAGGCGTGGCTGTAAATATTGCGACCCTTGAAAAGATCGAGGCCATCTTAGGATAAGCCGGTTTTCTTAGCCCGCAATCAGATTCTTTCTGGTTCGGGCACCCTTACCCAAACCTTCTGACCCAGCACCAATTTTCAGAACGGCTTCCAAGCCTTTAGCCAAAATTCGACCCGGACGCAGCAGGCTCATTTTTCGTATTTCATGCTTTAGCGCAGAAAAACCGGGTTGACTCAAATCGCACTCCATATTTAGTTCGGTAACAGAACGAATAAATGGAATCGACGTGGCAACGCAGACGAAAATCTCTCGACGAATGTCTCAAAGTGCGGTCGTTCAGGCGATTGCGACCTATGGGCCCATTTCGCGCGCCAGCGTGTCGAAGCTGACCGGTCTTTCGAAACAGACAATCTCGGAAATTGTCGGAAACCTAGAAAGCGATGGCTGGGTGCGGACAGTCGGTCAGACCGAGGGGCATGTCGGACGCCGCGCTGTGGTATATGAAATCGCTCCGGATGCGGCAACGGTCGCCAGCGTCGATCTGGGTGGAACAAAGATCAGGGTCGCACTATGCGATCTGACCGGTCGCGTTCTGGCCGAGCGCGTAGAGCCGACAGAACAAAGCGGCGGCAGACAAGTGGTCGATCAGGTTGCCCGTATGGTTCGCGCAACCGCAGACGACCCCCAATGCCCGTCAGGCGAATTGAAAATAGCTGTCGTCGGTGTCCCAGGCGTGCCGGACAGCAGGACCGGCGCGGTCCTGATGGCGCCTAACATAACCGGGCTGGATCAGATTGATCTTGCTGGCACTTTGAACGAACGGCTTGGGATAGAAATCCTTGTCGAAAATGACGTGAACCTTGCCGCTCTGGGCGAGCATTGGATGGATCATCGAAGCGACCAGGATGACCTGGTCTTCGTTTCCGTCGGAACCGGAATTGGTGCAGGAATCGTCGTCGGAGGTATTTTGCTGCGTGGCGCATCTGGTGCAGCTGGCGAAATAGGTTTTCTTCCCTTTGGTGCCGATCCCATTGCAAAGGAAAGCCATAAAATAGGCGCGCTAGAACGCGTAACCGCCACCGATGCAATCATCGGCGAATACAGGATGCTTACGGGCAAAACTTGCTCAGTTCCTGCGATCTTTGAGGCTGCCAATAACGGCGACAAAGCAGCCGAGCAAACGCTGGACAATGTCGCTTATCAGATCGCGCGGGCTTCGGCGTCGATTGTAGCGGTCCTTGATCCGTCCCTTATCGTGATGGGGGGCTCTATCGGCGCGCGTGACGAGTTGATGCACCGGATCAGACGCTTTGCCGCCCAGTGCTACCCCCGTGAAATAGAGATCCAGCCCTCAAAGCTGGGTCCGCATGCTGCCCTTGCCGGAGGTGTGTCTATTGCCCTGTCGCATTTACATATCTCTCTTTTCGCCGAGGGTCAGAAAGGTGCCGAGATCAACGTACCACCTCCAGCGCTCGATACCTTCAAGGCAAGTATGTCATGACCGCTAAGGCTCTTTCAGAACGCTTGCGTCAAGAACAGGATGCTGATGCAGACCTGACTCTGTTGCGCGATGCCCTGTCCATCGAAAGCGTGACGGGCAATGAAACACGTTTTGCGCGTTTTCTGGACCAGCAACTTATGGCCCTGGGGCTGAATACCGGACGGGGCTGTTTCGCGGGTGAACGCGAAAATGTCTGGGGAATTGCTTCTGTGGAGGGACCCAACCTCATGATTTTGGGCCATACGGATACGGTGCATGTCCGGGGCTGGGAGGAATATTGGGAAGACGATGCACGCAAAAATCCATTCGGCGCGGCCGAAAAGGACGGGCACATCTGGTCACGTGGGGCAAGCGACCTCAAGGGTGGGATTTGCGCTGCGATTGCCGGGTATCGCCTGCTGCAAAAACTTGGCGTTATGCCTTCAGCCAGTCTGACCTTTGCCTTCATCGGTGACGAAGAAAGCGGTGAACCTGGCAGCGGCGTCAGCGCCGGGGCGAATGATCTGGTTGGACGCGTCAGGTCCGCCGAAATCCCCCGTCCTGATTTCGCGATCTATGTCGAGCCAACGAGTTTGGACATTTATTCCGCCCAGATCGGGTTCTTTATCGCCGAGATCACGATAACTGGAAAAACAGCTTATTTCGGCCGACCCGAATTGGGGGTCGATGCATTGAAAGCAACGCATACGCTTCTGTCGAAAATCTGGGATCATGAAAAAGAACTGAACGCGGGCCCGCGTCATGACCTTGTCGGTGCCTCTTCTGTTCTGGTGACGCATATCGATGGCGGCGGGTTTATCGCAGTGCCCGGAGAATGCAGGCTCTCACTGATCCGGAAACTTAGACCTGGCGAAATGCTTGATGATGCAGTGGCAGCATTGGAAACAGCGCTTGGCCTGGATCGCCTACCTACAGGTATAGAGGTGTGCATCGACTACCCAGCCGGTCGTGATCATCCCAAGGGCGGCTCACCAGTTGAAAACGACCCCGATACTGAGGCGGTTCGCCTGTTGCAAAACTGTGTACAGCAAACTCTGTCCCGAAAAGTAGAAATCGGCGGCGCGCCCTACTGGTCTGAGATGCCATTTTTAACAGAACAGATCGGCTGTCCAACCGTTTACTGCGCACCGGGGGATATCGCCGTGGCGCATACTTTTGAAGAACGAATTGAGGTCGAAGAATACCTCGCCGCCGTCCGGGCCTTTGCGCTTTTCATAGCGCAGTTCGGTGCGTCGGACACGCTCGCAATGCATCCAACCTGAGGAGGACAAACATGTCACTTGTTAGAAGCACATTTGCCGCTACCGCGATGTTCGCGCTGGTGGGCAGCTTATACGCTGAAACCATCGGTCCAGCGGGGGAAAGTGCCACCCCTTCATCAATGGTTGTTGTCGCTGATGATGATGTCGAAAAGGTGAAAGAGGCTGGATATTCAGCTGCTTTGCTGTGGCATGACCAATCCGACTTTGTGAATGCGGTAACAGCAGGTGCCAGCGATGAATTTGCGCGTCTGGGGATAGAGGTTGTTGCCGTGACAAGCGCAGGATTTGATGCTGCAAAACAACGTAGCGATATCGAGACGGTCATGGCCAAATCGCCCAATATCATTCTGTCGCTTCCTCTGGACCCGGTGACCTCTGCCGCAGCATTTGCAGAGGCAAAAGAGGCCGGAATTGCCCTAAGTTTCCTCTCGAACCTGCCGGCCGGCTACAAGCACCCGGACGACTATGCGGCAATCGTGACGGATGACCTGTTTCAGATGGGCAAACAAGCGGCGGATGCGCTTGCGGCTGCCATGGGCAATGAAGGAACAGTTGGGTGGATTTATCACGACGCAGATTATTACGTGACCAATCAGCGCGACAACGCTTTCAAGACCACGATTGAGAACGACTACCCGAACATCACAATCGTTGCAGAACAAGGCATATCTGATCCTGCGCGCGCCGAAGAGATTGCCAATGCGATGCTGCTGAAAAACCCAGACCTGGGTGGAATTTACGTAACCTGGGCTGGTCCGGCAGAGGGTATTCTTGCAGCGCTGCGGACGAACGGAAACACCTCGACCAAGATCGTGACATTGGATCTGTCAGAGCCGATTGCCCTTGATATGGTTCAGGGTGGTAATGTCGCGGCGATTGTTGCCGATGAAGCCTATGAACTAGGGCGTGCAATGGCCGCCAGTGCCGTGCTCGACCTGCTGGGCGAGGAGGTACCATCCTTTGTTGTAGCCCCTGCATTGACAGTCACAGCGGACAACGTTGCCGATGGATGGCAAAACTCGCTGAATATTGATGCACCAGCCAGTCTGACATCGAAGTAGAGACCTGATGGGCAGGTCGCCTCTGGCGACCTGCCGCAACCGGATATTCCCAGAGGCATCCATGGAACAGGCTTTTCAACGTATGCGCGACTTGGATCTACAGCGCTGCGTCATTTATTTCGGCTTTCTTGCGATCTTTCTGTTTTTTGGGATCACTCTCTACGATGACGGGTTTCTGACCAGTCGGAATCTGACAAATATCGTCCTTCAGACAGCCCCGGCCACGATCATGGCCATCGGATTGGTCTTTGCCCTGTCAGCCGGAGAGATCGACCTGAGTTTTGGCTCTGTCGTAGCTGTTGCAGCCCTCTCGGCAGCTGTTGCGATGCAGAACGGCCCAATGATCCTGGGTGTCGCAGCGGGGCTTGGCGCAGGCATTCTGATCGGCGCGTTCAATGGTGCATTGGTGGCCTATCTGCGGTTGCCATCATTTCTGGTGACCTTGGCCACCATGGGATTATTTGCCGGAATTGCGCGTTCGATGACCGATCTGCGATCCATTCCTGTCGTTAACGGGACTTTCACCGGGGTCTTCGGCTCGGGCAAGCTGTTTGGTGTACCTTCACTTGTTATCTGGACCGTGATTGCAGTGCTGATTGGCCATGTCATCTACCGACACACACGTTTTGGCGCACACGTTCTGGCCGTTGGAGACAATGCCCGCGCAGCCCAAGTCTCTGGCATCAGGGTTCCCCGTATCCGGCTGATGGTTCTAACCTTGTGCGGTGCAACCGCTGGGCTGGCTGGTTTGCTCTATGCCGGGCGTATTCAAGCCGCCAAATATACAATGGGCGAAAGCGACCTGATGACGGTCATTGCCGCTGTCATCGTAGGTGGCACTGCGCTTAATGGCGGCAAGGGATCCATAATAGGTGCGCTTTTGGGCTCGCTCATGATGGGAATGCTGAATAACGGGCTGATCCTGATGGGGCTTCAGGTCTCGGACCAGATGATCGTACGCGGGCTGATCATACTGATCGCCGTAGCAATTTCACTCCGCGAAATCCGCCGATAGACACCGGAGCAACCCAATGTTTCTTGATCTTCTCATACGTCGCAACCCCAAGTTCATCGAGGCCGCCATGGCCTTGCATCAACAAGGGAAGATCCCCGCAAACGCCTATGTGCTTGACCTGGATGTCGTCGAACGCAACGCGCGCCTTTTCTCTGATGTGGCCCGTGGGCATGGCCTTACAACTTTTGCCATGACCAAACAGGTGGGTCGCCATTCCGGCTTTTGTCAGGCGGTCATGCGCGGTGGCATCAGCCGGTCCGTCGCCGTGGATATGGCCTGCGCCTTGGCATGTGACCGCGCTGGCTTAAGGACAGGTCATTTGGGTCACCTTGTACAGGTACCCCGCCAAGAAGCTTTCTTCGCCGCAGCCAAACTACGCCCGGACTATTGGACGGTATTCTCGGACAACAAGGCAAAAGAGGCGGCAGACGCCTCAGCTCGGGCCGAGAGAGAACAGGCACTGATGGCGCGCATCCAGACCGAAGGGGATACGTTCTATCGTGGCCACGAGGGAGGATTTGACGCGAATGATATCCTGGCGGTGGCCGACCGTTTGGATGCGCTGCAGGGCGGGCGCTTTGCAGGCATTACAACCTTTCCCGCCCTGCTTTTCGACCAGGATGCCCGCAAGGTTGTGCCGACCCCAAACCTCCACACGCTCAACATGGCCGCAGAAGCTCTGGCGCGTGCTGGGCGTACGGAGATCGAAATCAATGCCCCCGGAACGACATCTTCAGCTGTTCTTCCAGCATTAGCCGAAGCCGGGGCCACGCAGGTTGAACCGGGCAATGGCCTACATGGCACGACGCCTCTCCATGCGGTAGAAGACCTTCCTGAGGATCCCGCCGTACTTTACCTTTCCGAGGTCTCGCACCATCACGGCGGGAAAGCCTATTGCTTTGGCGGCGGGTTCTATATCGATCCGGTTTTCCCGAAATACCAGGTTCGGGCGCTGGTCAGCAGCAGCCCGACAATCAGCCGGTCAGCCCTGCGAAATGTCGAAATTCCTGATTATTCCGCAATAGATTACTACGCCATGATCGACAGCGACAGCGATCAAAACCCCGCACCAGGCGACACGGTTGTCTTCGGTTTCCGTGGGCAGGCCTTTGTGACCCGCGCTTTGGTTGCCGGGATAAAAGGCGTAGACAGCGGAATGCCAGAGCTTACCTCAATCGAAAACGGCTTTGGCGACCACGCCAGCTGGCCGGGAGCCTTTGCGCAATGACTCCGGTTCTTTCCCTCAAGCAAATCCACAAATCTTTTGGCGGAGTGGTCGCGATCCAGAATTTTTCACTGGACCTCTACCCCGGTGAAATCGTGGCTCTGGTCGGTGATAATGGCGCGGGTAAATCCACGCTCGTCAAGATCATCTCTGGCGTGCATCGACCAACCAGCGGTGAGATCGCGCTTGACGGCGAAGAAGTCGGTTTTTCGGATGCAAGCGCGGCTCGATCACATGGTATTGAAGTGGTCTATCAGGACCTCGCATTGGCTGACGAACAGCCGGTTTATATGAACATGTTTCTGGGCCGCGAACTGACGCGCAAACCTTTTGGACTGCTCGATAAAGCACGCATGCGTGCCGAAACCCAAAGCCTTGTTGATCAGCTTGACGTGCGCATCCCCTCTGAGCGCGCAGCCATACGTGATTTGAGCGGAGGCCAAAGACAGGGCATTGCTATCGCGCGCGCAACCCATTGGGCCAGCAAATTGATCCTTCTGGATGAACCCACTGCAGCACTTGGCGTTGCAGAGACTGCGAAGGTTGAGGACCTTGTCGCGTCACTTAAGGATCGCAATCTGGCAATCTTGATCATCAGCCATTCCCTGGATCAGGTTTTTCGTCTTGCCGACCGCATCTGCGTTTTACGCCGGGGTGAACAGATAGGCGTCAGAACGACTGCCGAGACCAACAAGAACGAAATTGTCGCCATGATCACCGGTGTTCATAGTTGATGGCGCAAAGCGCAACCGTGTCCCCATCTTTACGAAGGGGCCCTATGGCTCGATGGGATATGACACCTATCGCTGCCCGATGATTTCGAAAGTATAATCTCGTCTCACCCCTGCCGGAGGTGGCGGGAAGGGTGCAGCCGCTTTTACCTGGGCAAGGGCGATCTGATCCAACCGCTTTGATCCCGAACTGCGTACTATTCCAACCGTCTGCAATGTCCCGTTCTCAGCTATTCGAAAGGCCACCAACGCGGCACCTCGAATATTGGCGCTCTTTCTCCGGGCGCGGATAATCTTGCGTTTAATCTGTCCGGCGTAGTTGCTGGCGTCGGCATTGCCGGATGCGGTCAGCGCTGACTTGGATGTAGCAATCTTTGCCGCACCTTTCGTGGTTTTCCCGGTGGCGTCGCCTTTTTTCCTCGATTGTTTCGCGTTGCCATGCGCGGTGGCAGTTTGATTGCTTACCTGTTTCTTCGGTTCCGGCGGCTTGGTATCCTCGGTCGGCAACACCGAAGCGGCATCACCCTGCCTATTCGGTATTTCAGCGTCCTGAGGCTTGAGAGGGCTTGGCGCAACAGCGGTCGCGGCCGTAGTGCCGCTCACAACTGGGCTGAGAGTTTGCAGCGACGTTGTGCGCTGCTGCTTGATAGGGCGGGCCTTGGGTTGCAACCGATGAGGTGCTGCCGGTTTCTTGCGCGTGCTGGCCGGTGCTGGTGCATTTGTTCCGGCGACGAAGTCTTTGAATACAGATCCCAGCGCGGCGGCCCTCTCTTCTCCGCCACCTTCGACCTGCACCTGTTCGGCGGTCGAAAAATCCAAAAGCGCAAGGCCATGTATCGCTACCGCCAACGCGACAGAAATCACAACCACCGCGCGGGATTTGGTTATCACCGTAATCCCCTTTCCGTCACGACATAGACCTGTCTTGCGCCCAACCCGCTCAAGTCATCGCTGATCTGTTTGAGCGCAACCGCAGGCAAGGATCGATCCGGCACGATCCGAACCGCATCAAGGGGCAGATCAACAGCCGCCCGCTCTACATAGGCCGCAGCATTGGTCAGCTCTGCCCCGCGATATTCTAGCGTGCCATCGGCGCGAATAACCAAAGCATCTGGCGGCTCGCGCCCCTCCATATCCGCCGCCTCAACAAGCTGAACTGATCCGTTGAGCGGCGGCGTAAGGGTGCCCGCGATCATGAAGAATATAAGCATCAGGAACACGACATTGATCAGCGCGATGGTTGGCTCTCGGCTTTGTCTGGGCTTCGATTTCAACTGCATCAGCCCAAAACCTGAGTGCGCAGGTTTTCGACAGGTGCCAGCACGATGAGCAGATCAATCAGCTGCTGAGAGGTTGCCCTCGGACCCAGGCTGATGAGCGCAACTTGGGATTTGGCGTCGAGCAGCATTGGAGCCACATGCGCCAATGGTACAGGCGCACCATCGACCAGAATTCGGTCTGCATTCAGTTTAATAAACCGGATGGCTTGGTCTGGCTCTGCGCCGCCGACTGAGGCCGTCGAAAACTCAATCTCGGCGAATTTCGAGAATGTGGATGTCAGCATGAAAAACAGCAGCAGCAAAAAGATGACATCTATGAGCGATGTCATCGACAGGCGTTTGCGCCGCTTTCTTTGAACCTCAAGCGCCATGTGCCAGTGCCGTAATCGCGGCCCCTGCCGTTTGCTCGGCCTCCTCGGCATGGCCGGGGGCAAATATTGTTCTGAGCGCACGGTTGGTAAAGACGCGTTCTCGGTTCACGCGGGCCTCAAACCAGGTCAGGATCAGTGACGTCGGCATGGCTACGGCCAGCCCCGCTGCTGTTGTCATCAGCGCCACCCAGATGCCCCCAGCCAGCAGCGACGGGTCAACGGCGTTGCCCGCCCCCTGCAGAGTCTGGAAAGCTTCGATCATGCCCAGCACCGTGCCAAACAATCCGAGCAGGGGCGCAAGTTGCGAGACGATGTCCAGTACATTGAGGCCCTGTTCCAGCTGAGCAAATTGCGTCTCAGCCTCGGCATCGACCCGCTCGGACAAGGTGCGATCATTCCCGGACAATGCCATTGCGATCACCGGCGCCAGGTAACTACGGCTTTTGTTCAGGTATGTTCTGGCGGCCGTGGGGTCTTCTCGGTCCCATGCGTCGATCGCCCTGGACAATTCGACGTGACGGCCGACCCCCGCCGCTTTGTATTGCCAGATTTTGTAAAAGACCAAGGCGAGGGTCGCGATTGAGGCTGCAATCAGGATCGCCACCACCGGGCCCCCTAATTGCAGGATTTCCATCAGTTTTTGCAGCATTTTGGACATGGCTTTATCCTATCATCTCAGTTTCAAGGCGGCTTTTTAGACTGAGGCCATTCATGCAGGCATCTTTGTTACCGCTCTGGGTCATGCATTCCTGCACGCCGTTGAACAGAATCCGGCTGATCTGGTCACAGGCCATGTCGGTGAATTGAAACTGCCTGACCCGTGGGCGGCCTGCGGGCAGTTCTTCGAAATCCAGCAGGGTAATTAACGCGACCGCACCGTTTTTGCCAAACAGGACGGTTTCATAGACCGCACCGTTGATGTCAACCTCATGCATATTTTCGGCGACGAAGCTGAGCAGACAGTTTTGCCCCCTTGCTTCGGCAGAGCTGAGTTCGATTGATACGCCGCCAGTCTTGGGCACGTCTTCTGCGCTGGCGATCCCTGCCCCCAAGACTGAGAGCAGGGTCGACAGGACAGCGCTGGCTTTGTTTGCTGCCGCACTTCGCATAACGGGTCCTTTCCTTGGGATCAGAAGGTTTTGGCCAGGCCGAGCTTGAAGGTCCGGCCCGTCGAATTGCGGGTCGACAGGTTCGGGCGGTAGTCCTTATCAAGGATGTTCTCGATACCGGCGCGCAGCTCAAAGCCTTCAAACACACCCTCTTGCGGCATGTAGGTCGCACGCAGAGAGTTTACTCCGTATCCCGCGGTCGCGTCCCCGCTCGAGTCCGTTCCGGCCCGGGCACCGAAGATTTCCCAGCTGACGTCCAACGTCTGACCGAACCGCTTGCCCAATGTCAGGCGCGCGGAATCCGACGGCTCATTCCGCCAACGCGAGTCATCGCCGGTGACGCTGGTTTCCGTACCCGTCACGATGTTCGAGTTGAAATCGACGTAGAACCCACCCGCATTGGCATAAGAGGCTTCGATCTCGGCGCCTTTTGTTTCCACTTCGGACAGGGGTTGAGACGGGGTGCCAGAGACGTAGGAGGTGATATCCCACAGGGTCGTTTGATAGAAATTGACCTTGGCGCGGATCACGTCGCCCTCGGCAAACACGTCACCGCGATCATAGGAAAAACCAGCTTCCCACGTGCGGGATCTCTCGGGTTGCGTCATGTAAAGCGGCGTGCCCAGATCATCGATGATCGGCAGGCTTTCCGTGTAGGCGGCACCACCAAAGATCGCGAAACCGCTGTTGAACGCGTACCGCGCCGACAACCCGCCCATAAGCGCGTTGTTGTCATAGCTTTCGTTGAACGGGGCCGCGGCGTCATCATCACCGTCGATGTCCTGCGTCTCATATCGCACCGCGGGGGTAATCGTCAGATTGTCACCGATCTGCACATCGTCCACAGCAAACAGGGCAAATCGACGGTCGGTTCCACCCGGGGCCGAGGCCGCGTCCAACCGTTCGCGGTTGATAAACTCGATCCCGGCCCGCAGGTCATGCGAGGCGATGCCGGTCTGGAAATACGACGTGTTCTTGATCGTCAGCTTTGTCGTTTCATAGTTATGTGTGGCATCTGCCAGGGCCTGAATGCCGGGGAAGAATGGCGTGCCTTCAAGGCTGGAAGACCCGGAAACATAGCTGCTTTCGATCGCCTGCTCAGAATAGCTGAGGTTCACATCCAGATCGACCAGATCATTTCCAGTGGGTTGATATTGATACCGCAGGATACCGATCTTTGTTTCGATATCACGGTCTACATTACCAAAGGCATCCGACGTGGTGCCAAACGAGTCATAAGGGACGTCGCGCTCTTCAGATGTGGACTGGTTGTAGGATGCGGTGAACGAATGTTCGAGATCGTTGCCGAAACTGTATTTGCCCTTAGCCAGAAGCGACGGCAGCGTGAACGCGCTGTTGCCGATCGTATTGCCGTTTCCATCCTCCTGATCGTCCTGATCGCGATAGGTGTAGTTGAACAGGAATTCCGTTTGGGTATTCGGCTGCCAAGCCAGGATAGAGGACGAGGCAAAACCGTTGCCGTTCGAATACCCCTCAAAGGTTTGACGGAACCGAAAACCCGGCTCGCCACCGGTGAAATCTGACGCGTCCTTGGTTTCCAGCTGAACGACACCGCCAACAACCCCGGACCCATATTCGAATGACCCGACAGTGCCCCGAATGACCGAGACGCTTTTGTAAAGCTGGGGGTCAGTAAAAAGCTGGTTGCCGATCCGATACAGCTCTTCCGCGCCCGTTGTGGCACCATCGACCAGGATCAGAACCTTCTGGTCGGTTCCGAACGTGCCGTTTGCACCATAGCCGCGAATATTGATGCCCGATCCCTGAGGGGTCGAGCCGTTCACCAGGCTTACCCCCGGAACCGAGTCGATCAGCTCTGCAACCGTATTGGCCTGCCGGTCGTTGATCTCTTCCTGATCAATATTTGTGACCGGCACGGCAGTGTCTGTCTGAATCTCTCGTTTGCTTTCCCCAAGTATCAGGGTGCCCAGGAAACCATCGTCTTGGTCTTGCGCCATAGCGCCAGCCGCAATCATGCTGAGGCACGAAGCCGTTCCCAGCAAAGCTATCTTCCGTATTTGCACACGCATCTCTGTCCCTTCGAAACAGTAGGAGGACCTGAAATGCTTGCGCCATGCTGGCTTTGGTCAGTCTGTTTTATTGTTTTTTGGAGCCGCCTTTTTTTGGCGACTTGTGCTCGTTAATAAAGGTTACTAAAACAGTCAACAATAAATCGTTGTCGCATCGCCGACTCTCGCCAGCGGGCACCCGAACAATTCGGCTGCCGGGCCAGCACCTCTGAAAATCAACTCGAAGATGGGAAAACCCATGACGGAAAAGGTGCCTAACACCCCGGCTCAAATTCGTGCAGCCTATGCGCAAAACAGCGGCAAACGTGACCGCGATCTGGCAGAATCGATTGGACTTACCGAAGGCCAGTTGGTCGCTGCCTTCGCCGGGAACGACGTTACACGGCTGACGGCAAAACTTGATGACCTTTTCCCAATGCTCAACGGGTTGGGAGAGGTTATGGGGTTGACGCGCAATATCTCCTGCGTGATCGAAAAGGTCGGTCAATACGACAACTACCATTCGGGTGCTCATGCCTCGATGGTTCTGACAGATGAGATTGATTTGCGCATGTTTCCCGGCCATTGGGTCCATGCCTTTGCGATCGAACGCAAAACCGACAGCGGTGTGAAACGCTCGCTTCAGGTCTTTGATGCCGCAGGCGATGCGGTGCACAAGATATTCCTGCGCGAAGGATCGGATCTGGACCATTGGGATAAGCTTGTCAGCGCCCTTGCGTCTGAGGACCAATCGCAAACTCTTGATTTAGAACCGCGCCGACCGACCGAAGCGCCCAAGTCCAACCCCGAAAAGACGGAAATCCTACGTGCGGAATGGGCCAAGATGACGGACACCCACCAGTTCATGCGCTTGACCTCAAAGCTCAAGATGAACCGATTGGGGGCCTATCGCATCGCCGGCCAACCGCTCGTCAGGGAACTGACGCCGTCGGTAATATCACCAATGTTCGAACAGGTGTGCGACAAGGAGATTGAGGTGATGATCTTTGTTGGCAATCGTGGATGTATCGAAATTCACGGTGGCCGTATCGGAACGATCAAGCAGATGGGACCCTGGTTCAATGTGCTAGACCCGCGTTTCAATTTGCATCTGAGGACGGACCATATTGCAGAGGTCTGGGCTGTCACCAAACCGACGCAGCGCGGCCCCGCCGTCTCTGTCGAGGCGTTCGATGCCGAAGGTGGGCTGATCTTCCAGATATTCGGTCTGCGCACTGGCGAAACCGACCATCGCCCGGTCTGGGACGCGCTGGTTGCCGAACTTGAACCACAACCCGAGGCCGCGCTGACATGAACAGGATGCGAGTGATCTGGCCTGCCTTGGCTATGCTGCTAAGTACACAGGTCGTGCAGGCTGCGGACGACGAACCAAAGCGGATCATCGCGATCGGCAGTTCCATCACTGAAATCGTCTACGCTCTGGGTCAGCAAGACAGGCTAGTTGGTCGCGACCGAACATCAACCTACCCGACAGAAGCGATGAACCTGCCCGATATCGGATACCGACGCGCGCTGTCGCCCGAAGGCGTTTTGTCGGTAGAACCAGACTTGGTCCTGGCGCTTGAAGGTTCAGGACCACCAGAGGCGATTGCGGTTCTGCAGGAAGCGGGCGTGCAATACGTCACGATCAAGGATGAGTTCTCTCTGGAAGGCGTGGTCGAAAAAATCCAAACCGTTGGGGCCGTGCTGGGCACTGACGTTGCTGCCGAGGGATTGGCAGCGCAAACCATACGCCAGATCAATCAGGCGGAATTGGCGGCTAGTAGTGCCGCAGGATCCAACCCGAAACGGGTTCTGTTTGTTCTGTCGGTGCAGGATAACCGGATCACAGTGGGAGGTGTGGATACCCAAGCAGACAGCATCATTCGATTGGCTGGCGGTGTAAATGCCGCCGCCAAAGTGTCAGGTTACAAGCCAATGACGCCCGAAGCGCTGGTGTCGGCTGCGCCTGATGTCATCCTTATGATGGATCGGCGGGGTGATAATAATACCGAGGATGCCGCGCTCTTTTCACTGCCCGCAGTCAAGCTGACCCCGGCGGGCCAGAACAAGATGCTGATCCGCATGCAGGGTGCATATCTTCTTGGGTTTGGCCCTCGAACCGCCAGTGCCATTTCTGATCTGTCAGCAGCCCTGCAGGATGAAGGTGGCTCATGACGCTGACGTTGGATCATATGAGCGCCGAGGCACCCGGGTACAATCGGCGAGCAACCGCACGGCGGGTTACCTTGGCCTTACTGGTATTGCTTGGCCTGACCAGCGCCGCAAGCATTTCAGTCGGTGCTTCGGATGCGTCGTTAAACATGGCGGTGATCGACCTAATCAATGGGCGGTCCCTGTCTGACCTGAATCGGATTGTCCTTTGGGACATACGCTTGCCCCGGCTTGCCATGGGGATTCTGGTCGGTGCCGCGCTGGCTGTTTCAGGGGTGGTCATGCAAGGGCTTTTCCGAAACCCGTTGGCGGACCCCGGAATTGTCGGCGTCAGCGCGGGCGCAGGTCTGGGCGCAATTTCAGCCATCATCCTTGGCAGCCACTTGCCAGTGTCGGTTTTGGTCTGGACAGGAAACGGGTTAGTGGCCATTGCTGCTTTTCTTGGTGGCTGGGCGTCTGTTCTGATCCTATACCGTGTCTCGACCAGCGGGGGGCAGACTTCGGTCGCAACCATGCTACTGGCCGGCATTGCATTAGGTGCCTTATCCGGCGCCGCATCGGGTGTTCTGGTATACATGGCCGATGATCAGCAATTACGCGACCTGACGTTCTGGGGAATGGGATCGTTAGCTGGGGCAACCTGGACCAAAATCGCCTCGGCTGCGCCAATCATTTTGGTTGCCCTTGCAAGCACACAATTTCTGGCTCGCGCGCTTAACGGTCTGGCGATGGGAGAGGCTGTGGCCCATCACATGGGCATCCCGGTTCAGCGCAGCAAGAACATCGCCATTCTTGCAGTTTCCGGTGCAACAGGGGCCGCTGTTGCCGTGTCCGGCGGCATCGGATTCATCGGAATTGTGGTCCCCCATTTGCTACGTCTGGCAACCGGGCCGGACCACCACAGGCTTTTGATGAATTCCGCCCTGCTGGGTGCCAGTCTGCTGCTATGCGCCGACATGATCAGCCGGGTCGTGGTGGCCCCGGCGGAACTGCCAATCGGGATCGTCACGGCAATTCTCGGCGCACCGGTCTTTCTTTGGATCCTCCTGCGCCGCCACGGCATTATGGGAATGTAAATCATGCAAGGTAAGAATATCTGCGTCAGTCTGGGCCGAAAGGACATCTTGCACGACGTGAATTTCAAGGCCGATCCCGGTCAGGTCACCGCAATCATCGGGCCCAACGGATCGGGCAAGTCGACCTTACTAAAGGCATTGGCCGGAGAGATTGCCTCGACCGGAACCATCACCCTGAATGGCCACGACATCTCAGAGTTAAAGCCCTGGCAACTGGCCGCAAAACGGGGCGTGCTGCCACAATCGACCAGCGTGGCCTTTCCTTTCAAAGTGCACGAGATTGTCAGACTGGGGCTGGCAAACGGGTTGGCCGCACAAGATGACAGTTCGGTCACTACCGCCCTGGCACATGTCGACTTAGCCGGGTTCGAGCAGAGGTCTTACCAGACCCTGTCCGGGGGTGAGCAGCAGCGTATACAGTTAGCCCGTGTTTTGACGCAGGTCTGGCAGGCACAACGGGCCGATCATCCCAGTTGGCTTTTACTGGACGAACCGGTTGCCAGCCTGGATATCGCGCATCAATTTACGGTCCTTGGTATCGCAAGCGATTTTGCCGCCCAAGGTGGAGGTGTGGTGGTGGTGATGCACGATCTGAACCTCACCGCGTTATCTGCAGACTGTGTTTACGTGATGTCACAGGGCACTGTCTGGGGCTCTGGTACACCTTCAAATATCCTCACCGACGACCTGATGCAGCAAGTTTACGGCATCAACCTACCGATCGGCATTGTGCCGACCGGCCCGCTTCCTTTTGTACTGCCTCAGGCAATGCACAAATGCATTGAGGCTTGATGTTGTGCAAACAGATACGTTGCCTCAGACAGCGCGGGTCAATCCCCCATCAACGCGCAAGTTTTGACCCGTCATATAGCCACCGCCTTCAGACGCCAGCCATGAGACAAGCGAAGAGACCTCCGCAGCATGACCGTAACGTCCCATCGGAATCCGGGCTTTGCGGTCTTCTGTTTCGGGCAGGCTGTCGATGAAACCCGGCAGGATGTTATTCATGCGAATATTCTCTGCGGCATATTTATCAGAATAGAGTTTGGCAAAGGCGGCCAATCCTGCCCGGAAGACGCCTGATGTTGGAAACAGCGGATCGGGCTCAAACGCCGCGAAAGTAGAGATGTTGATAATCACCCCCCTGCCCTGTTGCTGCATCAAGGGTGTCACCAGCCGTGTTGGGCGGATCACATTCATCAAATAGACCTCCATCCCTTGATGCCAATCATCGTCACCGATCTCTAATACGGGCCCTTTCGGGCCATGACCGGCGGAATTGACCAAGACATCGACGTGGCCCCAACGCTCCGTCGCGCCCGTGACCAAAGCAGTCAGATCGTCACCACTGAGGTTAGAACCAGTGACGCCAAAACCACCCAGCTCGGCGCCGAGTGCTTCGCCTTTACCCGAAGAAGAGAGGATGCCGACTTTGAAGCCATCTTTGGCAAGCCGGCGCGCCGCGTCAGCCCCCATGCCACTCCCGCCCGCGGCAATCAAAGCTACTTTTTCTACTGCCATCTGACGATTCCCCTTTTGTATTCTGTGAAAATATCCTGTTTCGATGGATCGTTCGATTGAGATTTGATGTTTCATTACAGTAGAAATACTATTGTCTCATGGCTGATCTTCCTCCCCTCAACGGTTTACGGGCATTCGAAGTCGCTGGGCGCCGCCTCAGTTTCCGCGCCGCTGCCGATGAGTTGGGCGTAACACAAGGGGCGGTGGCGCAGCAGGTGCGACTGCTGGAAGCTCACCTAGAAGTCACATTGTTCGAAAGGGTGCCCAAAGGATTGGAGTTCACCTCGGTTGGCCGTAGCTATCACGCACGTATATCGGTTGCCTTTGCGAGCCTTAGATCTGCAACCGCCGAGCTAAAGCCGGAACCGGACAAGGTTATAATAAGCGTCACCCCGACTTTTGCTGCGAGATGGTTGATCCCGAATCTGCCAGACTTTGCAGAGAGCCATCCGGAAATCGACTTGCGGATCATGGCCACTGAAAAAGTCTCCAGCTTTCACAGCGACGGGATCGACCTTGCCGTCCGGCAGGGATCGCCGCCGTTTGGCGCCGCGCTTCGTGCGGCGCTTATTTTCAGACAAGAGGTGATTGCCGTAGCCGCACCCGAGTTTATCAGCGAAGCATTCGATTCGTTAACACCAGATGACCTTGCACACCTGCCCAAAATTCATGACACGCATGACCTTTGGCCGCGATACCTTGCAGACCTAGGGGTTCGTGACAAATCGCAACGCGGCCTTCGATTAAGCCAGACAGCGCTAGCGGTTGACGCTGCCATCGCGCGACAGGGTGTGGCCCTTGTCAGCCGTTTCATGGTTTCCCGAGATCTTGAGGCAGGACGCCTGGTAGAGGTTGGTGCGGCAAGAGACATCGGTGGTAGCGATTTTTACCTCCTCATAGAGCGTTCGGCCGCAAACCAACACGCGGTGATGCAAGTCGTAAACTGGCTAAAATCGCGGTCGGCGAGAGAAACGTGATCGGCTTTCGCTTCCTGCAAAGCGCACGCATGCGCGTCTGAAATGAATGGTTGCTTAGGTTTCCCAACGCTTCCCAATTCAGGGTCTTTGCACTCTCGAACCGGCGGGCAAACACCTCGGGCCGCTGGCGTAGTCGAACACAGCGTCCGGGGCAAAATAATTCGTAACGGCATCCGGATCGTGTGCGTTAGAGGCGTTACCGACGGCATTCACATTTGTTCCGTTGCTTCAGGTCAGTTTCGTCCGACCAACCTGAGCAAGTGCACTGGACAACTCTTCGCTGAGAATATTCCACAGTCTATGCAAACCCTCTTCGCCGGCCGCGGCGATGGCAAATTGCAATACGCGGCCAAAGAACACATAATTTGCGCTCTGATCGAGGGCTTTCAGAACGTCTTCGCCAGATCGTAAGCCACTGTCGTAAAATAGCGGAAAATCCGCACCAACGCTATCTCGTATCCGGCCCAGCGCGTGAACGGCTGCGGGTGCGCTTTCAAGTTGCCGTGCGCCATGATTTGACACTTGAATGGCGTCAACGCCTTCGGATTTCAACTGCAGCGCATCCTCGGCGTTGGTCACGCCTTTTACTACCAGGTTGCCCTGCCACAAATCGCGCAGAGCCTTCAATGTTGTCCAAGTCGCCCTCGCGCGGCTTTCGGTGCGGTCGAATTCAAAGCCCGGCATCTCGAAATTTGCCATCTGCGGACGACCTGCGGCAAGTGACATAAGCGACCATTGCGGGTGCAGGGCAAAGTCCAGAAATTGGCGGGGTCCGATACGGAATGGCATGGTAAAACCATGGCGCAACTCACGCGGTCGGCGACCAACCTCGGGCACGTCGACGGTTACGATCAGGGTTTCGTATCCGGCATCTTGCGCCCGCTTTGCCAGCTTGAATGACCCCGTTCCGTCCCCGCTGAAATAAAGCTGGAACCACGCGTGCCCTTCGGCGACCTCGATCATTTTTTCCAGCGGGGTTGAGGCCACGGTCGAGACCCCCAAAGGCACGGATGCGCGCGCGGCCAACCGCGCCAGCATCAGATCTGCACCAGGTCTGGACAAATTACACATGCCCATCGGCGCAATGCCAAAGGGCCGCTTGGCAATCTTGCCAAACAGCGGCATGTCCAAAGACCGATGGCTGACATCTTTCAGTATCCGGGGTTCAAGGCAAATGTCATCCAGAGCAGCGCGGTTACGCGCAGCCCCCGTTTCTGACCCTGCGGCCCCATCGATATAGTCAAACACCATCCAAGGCAGACGTGCCTTGGCCAAACGCCGCGCATCCTCACTGGAATGAATTCGCGCGGCGCGGTTCATCAACCAGCCACCGCTTTCATAAAGCGATCCTTGATGATCACCGGGTCCATTGTAATGACTGGCATCTTGGCATTTCCGCTGTCGCATTTCACGATCATGACCGTGCCGACCTGCGCGTCCATCGCCTCTTGCAATGCTTTCCCGGTATCAACATCCTGCACTTCAACGACATTGTCACATCCGGCCGCACGCGCCATGCCCGCCAAGTCGGTCTTGCGCCCGGTATAGGTCGGCTGATCACCGGTTGATCCATATGATCCATTGTCGATGATCATCAGGATAAAGTTTGGAGGCATATTGTTCCCAATGGTTGGCAAGGTGCCCAGATTGGTTAACACCGACCCGTCGCCATCAATGGAGATCACGGTTTTAGGCTGCGCCAGCGCCAGACCCAAGCCGATAGACGAAGCGAGGCCCATCGTGCCGAGCATGTAGAAATTCGTTGGTTGATCGTCGATGGCATGCAGTTCTTGGCTGGGGATGCCAATGTTGCAGACCACTAGTTGATCACGGAGTTGAGGTGCAATTTCCTTGAGGATTTCAGAACGGATCATTGGTCGCCATAGCCTCCCCAGAAACTGGCATCGGTCAGGATTGCCACGGGTTTGTTGCACATAAAGGTATACTTCAGGATCATATCCAGCTCTTCCACATCCTTCTGGTGATGGAAGTGGTAGGTGGGGATATTCATCTGTGCCAGCAGCGCCTTGGTATGCACCGCCATTTCCACCTGGCAAGCCACGGGCTCACGCAGCTCTCCGCGGTAGCTGATCAACATCGGCAGCGGCATCCGGTAATACTGGATCAACGTCGCAAGAGTGTTGATCGTCACCCCAATGGCTGTGTTCTGCATGATGATCGCAGGGCGTTTTCCACCCATCCACGCACCGGCACACAGGCCCATGCCCTCGTCTTCCTTGTTCGACGGAATATGGAAGATATCGGGGTGTTGGTCTATTTCCTCGATAACGCCCGCAAGCTGTTTGCAGGGCACCGTCGTCACGAACGAGATGTCATTCGCGACAAGATCATCGGTGATCTTCTTGTCTATGTTCATGTTGCAGAAGGGCCTTTCTTGAAAGGAGAGGAGAGCGTCATCAAGAGGACGCGCGATGCACATGGACGGCACAGCCTGCGTGCCGCACGACGCGAGCAGCTGTGGAGCCCAGGAAATAATCTCTCAGACCAGGTTTGTGGGATCCAAGCACGATGCAGTCGATGCCATGCGCCTCGGAATAGTCGATGATAGTGCGGGCCGAATGTCCTTTTACAATCACAGGCGTGACACCGGGATGTCCAGACAATTTGCCCTCAAGATCAGCACGCGCTTTTTCAAACCCGGCGGCAACCATCTCTTCGTCCAGATACGCACTAACAGAGCCTTGGGGCGCCTCATGAACGTGAAGGGCGAAGATCTGGGCATCCTTTGCGCTCAGCGCGTTGGCTATCTCAAGTGTATGAGTCGACACGCCATGGTCCAGCGCCATCGGGACGAGGATTTTATAGTACATGAAGTGTCTCCATTTGGTTGGTGATCATAAGTGTCAGGCCCACGGATCGAGGATGATCTTGGGGGCTGCAACCGCTCCCGATCGTAGATCGGCAAATGCCTGCGGTCCATCATTCAGGCTGCGATGTTCTGCCCAGTCTAGCGGGCCAAGCGCGCCATCGAAAAGCGCGCTGCAGGTATCCCGGAAGTCCTCCGGTGTGTAGGTATAGGTTCCAATGAACGTCACCTCTTGCAAGGTCATCCGCCGGATATCGAGGCCACCCGTGTCTTCTCCCAGGCCGATGTGGACAATGACACCCCCCGGTTCAGCCATGGCAGAAGCTGCCGCGCGTGTTGCCGCGTATCCGACGGCGTCGACCACGATGCCGTACTGCCCTGCCCCTGTGGGTACAGATTTCACAAGGCATTGATCTTCCAGGAATGTGCGTCGCTTGTCGCTTGGTTCAGCAACAGTTACGTCATCGACCCCCTGCGCCTTGAGGGCAAGGGCCGCGGCAAGACCAATAGCCCCGCCCCCCAGTACAAGCGCCGTGCGGCTGGCACCCGGATCAAGCGCCGTCAGCCCCAACCGTATGGAATGCCAACTGACGGCCAGAGGTTCGGCCAGTGCAGCCTTTTGCAACGGAACATGATCCGGCACCACGATAAGATTGCTGCCTTGCATTGCCACATATTGAGCAAAGGCCCCTTCGCGCGGCGGCATGGAGATGATCATACGGTCCGGGCACAGGTTATCTCGGCCCGTCTGACACGCGGGACAAGTGCCACAGCTGACCAGCGGATTGATCGTGACCCGTTCGCCGTCACGCGCGCCGCCCTCAATCACACCAGCAGCCTCATGGCCCAGAATCAAGGGCGCAGGACGCCTGTCGTCATGGCCGAGGTAGGCGTGCATGTCCGACCCGCAGATGCCCGAGGCCTCGATACGAACCAGCGACTGGCCCTGGCCGACCGTCGGGTTGGGGACTTCGCGCACACCAAGCGTTTCGACACCTTCGTAGACCAACGCTTTCATTTTGCTGTGAACCCTCCGTCGACCATCAAGGTTTGTCCGGTCACGTAACCGGACGCGTCCGAGCAGAGAAACAGCATGGGGCCGTCCATGTCTTCCAAACGGCCATTGCGTCCGATGCAGGTCTGGACGGCATTGCGCGTGGCTCGGTTCGGATCGGCAAAGACGGCCTCGGTCAGTTCTGTCGGAAAAAATCCGGGTCCGATCGCATTGGCTGTGATGCCATAGGTCGACCAGGCCTCAGCCATTGCGCGGGTCAGTTGGGCTATGCCCGCCTTGGTCGTCCCATAGGCGATGCCACCGGGAAAAGCGCGCGTGGTTTGGAGCGATGCAAAATTCACGATCCGCCCCCACCCCTTGGCCTTCATGGCGGGCACCAGTGCCTGGCTCAGGAAAAACGGAGCCGAGATGTTCAGCGCCACGGTCTGATCCCAACCTTCTGGTGTCACGTCATCCGCCGTCTGACGGATGTTGATGCCAGCGGCGTGCACAATGATGTCTGGCGCTCCGAACGGTGCGCTGACCGCTTCTACCAAGTGTGGGAGTGCATCACGGTCGGCGACATCCGCTGCAACGTAGTCCACATCTTCGCCGACCTCGTTTTGCAAGCGCTGCAGGGCGTCCTCGCGCCGGGCTACGCCCACCACGCGGGCCCCGGCACTTGCCAGTGCGATGACCGCACGCCGCCCGAGGCCGGAGCTGGCGCCGGTTACACAGGCCACGCGGCCAGTCAGGTCAAACAGTGATCTTGGATCAGCCATTTGCGGTCAGGTCGAATGCTTCATCCGGGAAATACTTGGCCAGACGAACATCCGCAGCACGGGCGTGCCCCTCCATCCCTTCAAGGCGGGAAATGCGCGCTGTGGCTTCGGCAACCTGCTTGGCACCCTCGCGTGTTGCACGCTGCCATGTGACAATCTTCATGTATTTGTGGACTGACAAACCGCCAGTATAGTTGGCGGCCCCTGACGTTGGCAGCACATGATTGGTACCCGTCGCTTTGTCACCATAGGAAACGGTCGTCTCTTCCCCAAGGAACAACGAGCCGTAACATGTGAGCCGCTCAAGCCACCAATCCAGATCTTCGGCCTGCACTGTCAGGTGTTCGGGCGCGTAATCATCGGAGCAAACAGCCATTTCTTCGCGATCTGAGCATACGATCACTTCCGCATAGTCACGCCAAGCGGCAAAGGCGTTGTCGCGGTTCACCTCGGGCAGATCATCAATCAGGGCAGGCACAAGCTCCATCACCTTTTCGGCCAACACCCGGTCATCTGTGACCAGCCAAACAGGCGAGTTGTAGCCATGTTCGGCCTGACTTACCAAATCCGTTGCCACGATATGCGGATCAGCTGTTGCATCTGCAAGGATCAAACTGTCCGTTGGGCCCGCGATCATGTCGATCCCGACACGGCCAAAAAGAATGCGCTTGGCTTCTGCAACAAACTGATTGCCGGGGCCCACGAGGATGTTGGCCTTGGGCAGGCCAAACAGTCCGAACGTCATTGCAGCCACACCCTGAACGCCACCAAGTGCCATAATCTTGTCCGCACCACACAGGTTCGCGGCATAAATGATGGCCGGGGCAACTCCTACACCGGGACGGGGTGGCGAACAGGCGGTAATGTGGCGACAACCTGCAACTTTGGCCGTTGTCACAGTCATGATGGCCGAAGCAATGTGGCTATAGCGACCGCCGGGCACATAACAGCCCGCCGCATCAACAGGGATAGCCTTTTGCCCCGCAATCATGCCCGGTACGATTTCAACCTCGACATCGGATACTGTGGCCTTTTGCGCCTCGGCAAACCGTTTGACGTTGTCATGCGCAAACCGGATGTCCGCTTTCAGCCTCTCCGGCACAAGCGCTCCTGCCGCCTCGATTTCTTCGGCAGTCAAAAGGACATTGCCCTCGTACTGATCGAACTTGGCGGCGTATTCCATAGCCTTTGCATCTCCGCCTGCCTCAATATCAGCCAGAATTGTCCTGACCGTCTCGTGGACTTCGGAAGCATCCGATTTAGCGGTTAGGGTCGCTTTTTTCAGGTATTCACGTTTCATCTTAGCGAGGTCCTACTTGTAGATTTCGGGCAAGAACGTAGTCGAAATCGCTGGCATATAAGCAATCAGCAACACAACCAAGAACATGCAAAGAACAAAGGGAACGGCACGGGCGGCAATCTTGAGGATGGATTCCCCGGTTATGCCAGACACCACGAACAGGTTGAGCCCCAATGGCGGCGTGATGAAGCCTACGCCAAGAGCTGTGATCATCATGATGCAGAACTGTATCTCGTTCATGCCGATGTTGTCCGCGAGTGGTTTCAGGATAGGCGCAAGGATCACGATATTCGGCGTGGTTTCCATAACGCAACCGGCGGCGATCAGGATTCCGATCATCAGCAGGATCAGTAACCATGGTTCATCCGTCAGCCCGGTCACCGATGTCACAAAACCTTGCGGCACGCCCATGATGGCCAGCGCTTCGGCCAGCGGAGCCGAGAAAGCGATTATGGGAAGGATGACGCCGTTCACCTTTGCCGAACTGACCAGCATGGCGGGAAAATCCGCAAGGGACAGCGTCCGCAGAATAAAGCCCATGATGATTGTCACGACGACGGCCGTTGCACCCGCTTCTGTTGGTGTCAGGCGGCCCGAGAATATGCCGTAAAAGATGATGCCCGGCACGATAAACGCATACCAACCGGATTTTAGAGCACGGCCCAGATTACCCAACCATTCGGCCATCGTCATCTGTCCACCACCTTCATAGGCGTAGATGCGGTTAACGATCAGGTTCGTGATCAGGATCGACAACAGGATCGCGATCCCCGGGATCAAGGCCGCAAGGAACAAGGTCGATGCGGATATCCCCAGAACAAGGCCGATGATGATATAGGCGATCGACGGTGGGATCAAAATGCCGGTACAGGCGCCTGCCGCCACCAGAGCGCAGGCATAGGGGCGCGGATAGCCGCTTTCGACCAAGCGTGCGATAGTCATACGTCCGACCGCGGCCGCACCAGCTGCGTCCGATCCCGAAATGGCCGCAAACATGCCACAGACAAGAACCGTGGCAGACCCGAAACCACCCTTGGTGAAACACGTCAATGCCTCGGCAACATCAAGGAATTTTCGACTGAGCCCGGTTCGGACCAGCACGTCCCCTGTCAGGATAAACAGCGGCACCGCCGTCAGCGCGAAGGCGTCAATGCCGGTGAACAGCTTTTCACCAACAAGGCTCAGGGGAAGGTCGCCGGACATGACCAGCATCAGGATCGCCGAAGTCCCGATGGCGGCCCAAACCGGAACCGCCAGTGCAATCAGCGAGACGAATATGATAACGGGGAGATAGAAATCCCAACCCAGCTCGACGGTTTGATCAAAGGTTTGCCAAAGCATTCAATTCATCCCTCAATCAAAGAGTGTGTCGCCCTCAAAAACGGGTTTGCCCGTTCTGAGAGAATGGATGTCGCGCAGTAGGGATTGAATCAGCCGCAATATGATCAGGCCGAACCCCAATGGAACCGCCATCAGGAACCATACTTTGGAAATGCGCAGCCCGTCCGTGACCGACCCGAATTTGGCAGACACATGCACGGCTTCGTAGGACCAATAGAGGGCAATCACAGCAACACCGAACATCACCAGGTCGCCAAAGATATACAGCAAAGCCTTCGGACGCGGCCCAAGGTAGTGCATCAGCACGTCAATGCGGATATGCGCGCGCTCTTTCACTGCAGCCGCAGCACCAATCCATGCGAGATAGATGAAGGAGTACCGCACAATTTCTTCGCCCCAGATCGAGGAAAAAGAGAATATTTCCCGGCGCAGCACCTCGATCGCCATGGTGATGACAAGCATCACGTAGAAGACCAGAAGCAACCAGCGCTCGGCGTCTCTATCAATTCGGCGCAAAAAGCTCATGTGAGAACCTGCTGATTTGCCTAGCAAAACGAACCGCGCTGAAGCGTTTGGATTTTACTGAGGCGGGAGAATATTGGTGATCGGGCGCGCGTGGAGGCACGCCCGACCCGACTGTTAAGCGTCATGCACGTAGTACTTGCCTTGGGTACCTGCGGCTTCTTCCATCTTGGCGAAGTTGTCCATGGACCCGGCCAGATCGATCTTGAACTCGTCCCATTCGGACCGTTGGTAGCCACCAGCGGCTTTCCATTCGGCCAGTTGCTCTTCGCTGAGCGAGTGGAATTCGACACCTGCTTTGATCAGTTCGGCCATAGCGTAGGCGCGGGCCGATGGCACTTTGGCAAGGTTCTGGTGCGAGGTCATCTCGGACCCCCACATGATCCCTTCCTGCACGTCGGCGGGCATTGAGTTAAACCATTCCAGGTTGCACGAATAAACTTGGCTGTCTGGCACGGCCTGGGTGAAAGTCACATGGCTCAGGATATCTTTGAAACCAAAGACTTCGAGCGCACCCACGGACGGGTCAAGCGCGTCAGCGACGCCCTGTTTGATCGCAGACGGGGTTTCTCCCCAGGCCACAGGCGTCGGATTTGCACCAACCATGCGATAGTATTGCTGCAGCATCTTCGAGCCGGGAACGCGGAACTTGACGCCGGACAGATCGCCGGGTGTCAGGACCGGTCCGGGGCCGCCCTTGCGGATGGCGACGACACGCGGGTCGATATTGATGTAAAACAGCGCCTTAAAGCCGTTTTCTTCGACCTTCGGCTCGACCGAGTCTTTCCAGAACTGCGAGTTGACGAGGTTTGTGAAACGCTGGTTCGATCCGCACAGATACGGCATGTTGATCAGGTCAACGGTCGACGCAAACGGCGCGAAATTCGAAAGCGAATGCTGTGCTGCCTGAATTGTGCCACCCTGCACCGCCTGCACCAGCGCGCCGCCTGCACCCAGCTGCCCGCCAGGCGCGAGTTTGACATAGATCTTGCCGTTGGTCGCGTTCTGGATGTTTTCCTTCAGGTCCAGCTGCATGATTGGATAACCACGCGACGCACCGACTGGATAGGCAGTTGCCAGAACCATGATATGGTCCGCGGCAGCCTCACGGTCGCGCTCTTCGCTGGCACTTTGCGCTGCAGCTTCAGTTGACCACAACGTCCCCGCAGCACCAGCTACCATGGCCGCCGTGAAGCCGCCTGTTGCCGTCAATTTCAGAAAATTTCGGCGTGCTGCCGACGCAAGGTCCTTGCGATCTTTGTCCATTATGTTTCCTCCCAGAAATCCTTAGCTGCCGTTCTTTTTGTTTCGGTCAGCCTCTTTTTGAAGAATGGCGACGACAAACAATATCGACGCGGCAAACAGAACCAGCATTTCGCCCACGTCCCCAAGGAATGCGCTTGCTGCAAAGGCCCCCAGAGCGACGTTGGCGAAGTAGATGACAAAGACGATCAGCGAGGCGGTAAGGAACATAAAACAGGATCCGAAAAGGTTGCAGTTCTGAGCGACACTGTAAGCGCTTACATTTGATTCGTGCAAGCGCTTACATTCGAGGCACATTTTTTGGCGCTCTCGGCGATTGCGGAAAGGAAGACCCCAAGCAGCGACCAAAGTAATACTACTATGGTCGGATACATTCTGAAAATTCATCGTGTTAGCCAAGTCGCCGTACAACAAGAACGGTGGGCCGGGTTCCACACCGCTGCATCAGCCGTTGCGCGGGATGTCAAAAACCCCGACCGTGAACTTATGGAGAAATTCAATGAATGAGATGACCAATCTGCACGCGCCAACGAGTATCTCGCCCTTTCTATCCCATTATGACAATTTCATCGGAGGCGACTTTTGCAAGCCAAAGGCAGGCCGGTATTTTGACAATCTAAGTCCGATCAACGGCCAGCCCATTGGCCAAATCGCACGGTCTGATGCTTCAGACGTTGAGGCCGCACTGGACCCAGCGCATTCGACTGCCGATACCTGAGGTTCGACCAGCGTGACCGAGCGCGCGAATGTTCTCATGCGGATAGAGCAAAAAGCTGGACGACAATCTGGAGCTGCTGGCTATTGCGTGGTCCTGAATCCGGCCAAGCAACACCAGCGACGATCATGGTGTTCTGTGAACTGATCGCGGATATCCTGCCTGCTGGCGTGTTGAATATGGTTAACGGATTTGGCCTTGAGGCGGGTATAGGGCCCTGCGGCGTTCATTTCGCATATAATACGTTTTCTTCAATTCTGATTGAATTCTCTCAAGACACGGAAGCCGGACAGTTTTGACCGCGAATCAATGCCTAACTTCGTTACGAACCATGACGAACTCAAAGCCAAACTATATGGCAGAGCGGTGGGAGAAGGCTCATGCCATCGCCGAATTCACTGACCTGTAAATGACAGAAATTGCATTGGCCTGTGGATTTGTTTCCTGTACGACGCTTTCGCAGCGATACAAGCGAAGATTTGGTAGAACACCAGTCGATCAGCTCATGAAGCAGAGCGCATAGAGGTGCAAAATCATATGTGTCTACAAGGCGTTTTCGCTGATTGCGACGAGCAATGACAGTACATGCGATCCTCATCGTACTGTTTGCGGCTTTCCTTCATGCGCTGTGGAATGCGGTCGTAAAGGGCGCGCCTGACAAGGCCATTATGTTGGGATTAATCTCGATCGGGCATGCCATACCTGCGCTTGCCGTGCTTCCTTTTACGGGCTTTCCAGTAATGGCTGCAATTCCATACATTATTGGTTCCACCTTGATTCATTGGGGATACTACTGGTTTCTCAACACCGCCTACCGTTACGGCGATTTATCGGTGGTGTACCCCATCTCGCGCGGGATAACGCCCATATTAGTGGCGTTGGGAGCGGTCTTTCTTGCCGGTGAATTCCTTCCTCCGGGCGCGTGGATCGGTATTGTCTGCATTTCGGCCGGCATCGGTTGCCTGTCTTTTGGCGGACTTGGAAAGGGCACGAACTGGGTAGGCATCGCGGCGGCATTCGGAACTGGTTTGATGATTGCTTCCTACTCTTTGGTTGACGGTATTGGCGTGAGATTGTCAGGGAATACGCTTGGATATATCACGGTATTGTTCGTGGCCGAGATCTTCGTGGCGGGGTTCATCTTCTCGACCCGATGGGAACGCCTCATCGCACTTCCAAAGAGATATGTCTGGTCAGGTTTAGCAGGAGGAATCATTTCCGGCTTAGCCTATGGTCTGGTGCTCTATGTTAAGAGTTTCGCACCGTTGGGTGTCGTATCGGCGCTCCGAGAAAGTTCGGTCATCTTCGCTTCAATAATTGGTGTGATGTGGTTTGGAGAGGGTCCAAAATCCAACAGGCTCCTGGCGGCGATAATCGTGGCAGTTGGAATTGTGGTTCTGGCCCTAACAAGATGACGTACAAGTTGGACTAAGGAGAAGGAAGTTGCGGGATAACGAGTCCAAGGCGCAGGTCTTTAACTTCGGATAAGGTCGCCGCACGTATCTTATAGCCCGCGAGGCGCTTCTTGCCAGCTTCAAGGAGTTCTTTGGACCAGCTATAGTACAGACTCTGAGCGATGCCTGCCCGGCAGCACAGCTCCGCAATGCTGTCTTTACCCTAGAGCCTGTCCAGAACGATCCTGATCTTCTCTTCCGCTGAATAGTGCTTGCGGGTAGCAGTATGTAGCCTCGGATTTCGTAGCCCACCGCCCGTTCGATGGGCCAATGCCGAAGCGTACTGATTTGAACGGAACTCTTGGGTGACTGGTGCAGGGAGAGTTCCTATCTCATATCAATGGGGTATGACACTCAATTCCGAGCGCTAGGGCGGATTGCCTTACATAGGTTTTGCTTATGATGTGGAAGGTATAATCGATTTTTCTTGATCTATTTATCTGTCACACTGCCGGGGCATGGAACTGCAAATAAGCGCTGCTCAAGAATGGCGTTCCCGAGAATAATCAACCGACAGAGGATCACGATGAAACATAAGACCAAATTTCTTGCAGCCCTGGCCGTAAGCTCCTTGACTGCTACAGTTGCGTTATCTGAAACCGAATTGACAGTTTACACAGCCGTCGAAGCTGAAGACCTGGCGCGCTACGCTGAGACGTTCAATGCGAGCAATCCGGACATCAAAATCAACTGGGTGCGGGATTCGACCGGGATCATCACCGCCAAACTGTTGGCCGAGAGGGACAACCCTCAGGCAGACGTCGTGTGGGGTCTCGCAGCCACTTCGCTGTTGTTGCTCAAGTCCGAAGGTATGCTGGAGCCTTACGCGCCTGCGGGTGTTGGCGACCTAGACGCGAAATTTGTCGATGGCGACAATCCTCCGGCGTGGGTTGGCATGGACGCTTGGGTTGCGGCAGTTTGCTACAATACCGTCGAGGCCGAGAAGGCGGGACTGAAGCCACCAACTTCGTGGAAGGATCTTACAGACCCCATGTATAAGGATCAGGTGATCATGCCAAATCCGAACTCGTCGGGCACTGGTTTCCTTGATGTTTCAAGTTGGCTGCAGATGTTCGGCGAAGAAGGCGGCTGGGAGTACATGGACGGATTGCACGAGAACATCGCGCGATATACCCACTCTGGTTCAAAGCCGTGCAAACTGGCTGCTGCAGGTGAGATCCCGATTGGCATCTCTTTTGCTTTCCGTGGTGCTAAGTCGAAAGCTGATGGTGCGCCGCTTGAGATCATTGTCCCGTCAGAAGGTGTCGGCTGGGACATGGAAGCGACCGCTATTGTTGCCGGTACTGCAAATCTCGAAGCCGCGCAGAAACTGGTTGATTTCACCGTCACCAAGGAAGCCAACGAGATGTACAATACAGGGTACGCCGTTGTCGCCTATCCTGGCGTCGCAAAACCGGTCGAGCACTTCCCTGAAGGTCTTCTGGATGCGATGATCGACAACGACTTTGAATTTGCCGCCAACAACCGCGCGGCGATACTGAAAGAATGGCAGTCTCGCTATGACGGGAAGTCTGAAGCGAAGTAAACCAACCTGCAGAAGAGGTGTAAGCACCTCTTCTGCACACCACTCTATTTTTCCAAACAACGCGACCAGCGCGCCCGGCTTCAACCGGCCCAGATCGGCCGTTCCCGAGGTGCAGATATGAGGACCGCTCCCGTGCTTCAGAAAACCCCACCCGGTGAACTGTATCTAAGCATCCAGAATTTGTGGAAGGCGTTCGGCAGCTTTCTTGCACTCAAGGACATATCCCTCGAAATCAACGAAGGCGAATTTGTCTGCTTTCTGGGGCCGTCGGGTTGCGGCAAAACAACCTTGCTCCGGGCGATTGCGGGTCTCGATCTGCAAACCAAGGGCACTGTCATGCAAGACGGCAAGGATGTGTCAAATCTGCCGCCGTCAGAGCGTGATTTCGGGATTGTGTTTCAGTCTTACGCCTTGTTCCCGAACCTGACGATCGAAAAGAACATTGCTTTCGGCTTGGAAAACACTGGTCGCAGCAAATCGGATATTGCCGTTCGTGTCAGCGAACTGCTTCATTTGGTTGGGTTGCCTGAACAAGGCAAAAAGTATCCTGCGCAATTGTCCGGTGGCCAGCAGCAGCGGATTGCGTTGGCCCGCGCCATTGCGACCAACCCCGGTCTCTTGTTGCTGGATGAGCCGCTTTCGGCATTGGACGCAAAGGTGCGCGTCCATCTACGTCACGAAATCAAAGAGCTGCAGCGCAAACTGGGTGTGACTACTGTGATGGTTACGCATGATCAGGAAGAAGCGCTGGCGATGGCGGACCGGATCGTGGTCATGAATCATGGGGTTATCGAGCAGGTGGGGTCACCTACAGAAATTTACCGAGAACCCGCAAACTTGTTCGTGGCAGACTTCATCGGGGAAATGAACCAGATCCAGTCTCAGGTCACCAAGGGTGGTCGACTGAGTGTCGGCGAAAAGACCTTTGCGTGCCTCAGCCACACGTTCAACGACGGAATGCCAGCGATTGCGGCGATCCGACCGGAGGATATCATCCCGCATGAGGCTGGTTATCTCGATACCGGCGGCAACAGGAATTGCATCGACGTCACTCTCGATGAAATGGAATTCCTCGGTTCATTCTGGCGATGCCGCTTAAGCAACGAGCGATTTGGATCTTCGGAACTGATCGCAGATTTTTCGATCAATGCCGTGCGCCGCCTAGAACTGGAAGAGGGTAGGACCATGGTGATTGAGCTGCCCGAAAACCGGCTAATGGCCTTCGATGTTCCGGAGACGGCAGCATGAGCGAGATTTCAACCAACCCGGGGACTCTTCCAGCCGGACCTGACATCAAACCCAAGCTCAGCAGGGATGACATCCTGATGCGCGGCAGCATGATCGTGATCGCACTCTATCTGGTCGCGACGTTGGTCCTGCCGCTTTACACGATGCTTTCCAAGTCATTCTCGACCTATCGGATGGAGTTGTCACAATACGAGTTTCAGGTCAGTGATGAAGCGGGGCAATTTGACGGAACCATCCTGTCAGCCGACACACTGAACGAACAAATCGGGGCTTTTTCAGGCACCGAACTGTCTACCGGCTCAGACGGGCGGCTATCGGTAACCGAGCTTTTTCCCGATTTCAGCTTTCGCAGTCCGGTCATGTACCAAATCCGTAACACGAGCGACACCGGGCGGTTTCTTGTCGGTTCTACGCTGCAAGACAATATGGATTGGGTCACGCTCGATTCCAATCAGTTCCGGCGGGTTCAGCTGAGGCCAGTTCAATCGCGAGGCTTGGAAAATTTCGTCAACTACTTCTCAACCCCGGCACTGTTCAATTCTATCAAGAACTCCCTTTGGATTTCTGTAATTAGCACCATTGTCACAGTAACTTTGGCGTTCTGGTTCGCTTATGCGCTGAACCGGAGTTGCATGCGGTTCAAGGGTGTGTTTCGTCTGATTGCGATGGCTCCGATCCTGGTGCCTTCGCTGTTGCCCGGGATCGCGCTGGTCTATCTGTTCGGCAATCAGGGCATGATAAAAGAGTTGCTGTTCGGCGCCAGTATCTATGGTCCGATTGGCATCGTGATAGGCTCGGTGTTCTTCACCTTCCCGCACGCCTTCCTGATCATTTCAACGGCGCTGGCGATCTCTGATGCACGACTATACGAAGCTGCAGTCAGCCTGCGTTCAACGCCGTGGCGTACTTTTTGGACGGTCACCGTTCCCGGCGCGCGATATGGTCTGATCTCGGCCGCTTTCGTTGTATTTAATCTGGTCATAACTGATTTTGGTCTGCCAAAAGTGATTGGAGGTCAGTTCAACGTTCTGGCGGTTGATATCTACAAGCAGGTGATCGGCCAGCAGAACTTTGAAATGGGTGCCGTAGTCTCGGTCGTTCTGGTGATCCCGGCAATCCTGGCCTTCGCCATCGACCGCATGGTGCAATCAAAGCAGGTTGCCTTATTGTCGGCCCGGTCGGTCCCGTACCAGCCAACCCCAAATCGAAAGGCAGATCGGTTCTTTCTAGTCTATTGCTGTCTGATCGGTTTGTTCATCGTTGGGCTGCTGGCTGTGTGCCAATTCGCAGCGCTAATCAAGTTTTGGCCCTACGACCTGAGCCTGAGCCTGAAGAACTACGATTTCAACAAGATGGATGGTGGCGGTTGGGGCTCTTACATTAACTCGATCAAGCTGGCGCTTTTGACAGCGGTGATCGGTACTTCAGTCGTCTTCTTTGGTGCATATCTGGTTGAAAAGTCGAACGGGTTTAGAACAGGTCGATCGATCTTTCAGATGTTCGCGATGCTGCCAATGGCGATCCCGGGCATGGTACTGGGCCTGTCATACATCTTCTTCTTCAATAGCCCGTCTAATCCGCTGAACGGTATCTACGGAACAATGGCAATTTTGGTGATCTGTACGGTGACACACTTCTATACTGTGTCGCACCTGACGGCAGTGACAGCGCTCAAGCAGATGGACAGAGAATTCGAGTCGGTATCAGCCTCGCTCAAGCAACCGACGATGAAGTTGTTTGCCCGTGTCACGGTCCCTGTTTGCCTGCCAGCCGTGCTGGACATATCAATCTATCTGTTCGTAAACGCAATGACGACGGTATCTGCGGTTGTGTTCCTATACTCGCCCAAAACCACGTTGGCATCTATTGCAGTGCTAAACATGGACGATGCGGGCGATATTGCGCCAGCTGCCGCAATGGGGATGATGATCTTCTACACAAACGCCGCAGCGCGGATCATCCACCTGATTGCTTCCAAAGGCGTCCTCGGCCGCACGCAAGCCTGGCGAACCCGCTGACAAGAAAACCCATTTAGGCATCTCCCCACCGATCACTGATTGGTGGGGTTTTGTTTTTCTTCTAGAACAGAATTGGCGAATTTCATGAAGGCGCGAATGGTCTTCACCTCACGCCGTTGGGAGAGATAGATCATACTTTCTCCCATTTGCAGGTCGACGTCTTGCAGCTTGATTTGTCTGAGACGGTCGTCGTGACCGTATTCTGCCTGGGACACGAACCCGATACCTGCACCTGATGCCACCAACTCTCTGACGGCCTCTCTTCCTTCGGCCACAATCGCCGGTTTCAGCGGCACCCCCCGTTTACTGGCTTCATCTTCGAGCTTTTGGCGTGTTTTTGATCCCTGTTCCCTGAAGATGAGAGGCAACTCCGCCAGCTCTGCGAGGGACAATGTAGGTTTTGAGGCGAGAAGCAAACTGCGGGCCGTGAATGCCACGATCTCGGTCGAACCGAGGCTAAGAACACTCATGTCCTTGCCGGGAGACACGCTGCCAACAACACCAATTTCTGCATTGTAAGATCTGAGCTCCTCCAAAATGTCCTCGGTGTTGCCAGCGCGGACGGTAATCGTAATGTTCGAATATTTTTCTCGGAACGGTCCCAGAAAGTCGGTCAAGTGGTGCGCGGAATCGGCAAGGATCCGCAGCTCGCCGTCGATCGCAGCCCTCGTTTCTGACAGATAGTCCTCGATCTGATCCTCGATCTCAAAATACTGTTTGGTGTACCGGTAAAGCTGAGTCCCCTCCGGGGTTAGGTTCACTCTTTTTCGCTCACGCTTGAACAACAACAAATCATGATCCTGCTCAAGTTTGCGAACCTGCTCTGAGATTGCTGGCTGCGTCAAAAAAAGCGCCTCTGCAGCACGCGAAAACCCACCATATTTGGCCACGAAATGAAAGGCTTTGAGCTGGCTATGTCGCATTTCAAACTCCTGAAGGTTCGAGCATAGGCTGAGCTTATAATTAGATTGATATTTGCAATTTCACATATAGCTGCGGTTGCTGCAACTGTGTCTTTGAAACGTTGATCTGGAGCTTGGTTATGACGTCTTCTTTTCCTCAAATTGAACAACCGCGTCTCGGCGAGCCCTATCTACTAACTCCTGGCCCCTTGACCACGTCATACGCCGTGAAAGAAGCCATGTTGAGGGATTGGGGAAGCTGGGATGATGACTTTCGGGGTATGACCCAGGAGTTACGCTCCAGTCTTTTGGCATTGCTTGGCGAGGGCGCCGATGAGTTTGACTGCGTACCGATGCAGGGGAGCGGATCGTTTTCAGTAGAGGCGATGCTGGCTTCGTTCATTCCGCGCGATGGCAAGGCATTGGTGCTGGCCAATGGCGCTTACGGTCAACGCTCGGCGCAAACGCTCGAGTATCTGGAACGCGATCATGTTGTCTTGGACAAGGGCGACTATCTGCCGCCGCGTGGTTCAGAAGTTGCCGAGATTCTGGCGAATGATTCCACGATCACCCATGTCGTTGCTATCCACTGCGAAACAAGCTCGGGCATTCTGAATCCGATAGAGGAAATATCGGAGGCGGTTTACGCCGCTGGTCGCAAGCTTCTTGTCGACTCAATGTCAGCCTTTGGTGCGATCGAGTTGAAGCCTACGGAAGTCCGCTATGAGGCAATGGTTTCGTCCGCCAACAAGTGTATTGAGGGTGTTCCGGGGTTTGGGTTCATAATCGCGCGCAAGAACGAGCTTGAGGATGCCAAGGGCAACAGTCATTCGCTGTCTCTGGACGTTCACGCGCAGTGGGCGCATATGAACAAAACCGGTCAATGGCGATTTACGCCGCCCACCCATGTGGTTGCCGCTTTCATCGAAGCCCTCAGGGCACATGCGGCTGAGGGCGGCGTTTCCGGTCGCGGAGCCCGATACACCAGCAACAGGGATGTTGTGGTCGCCGGCATGCGTGAGCTGGGTTTCGAAACTCTGCTCGACAATCGCTGGCTGAGCCCAATCATCGTAACATTCTTCTGCCCGGCCGATGATAACTTTGTCTTTGATCAGTTCTACAATCTGATGAAAGAAAAAGGGTTCATCATTTACCCGGGCAAGTTGACCGTCGTCGACAGCTTCCGCGTTGGGTGCATCGGTCAGATGGACGACAAGGTTATGCGGAAAGTTGTAATTGCCGCCAAGGAAACTTTGGAAAAAATGGGGGTGTCGAGTGCCACACCTCCTCTCCAAGCTTTAGAAGAACGCGCCAAACTGGCCGCTTAAGGATCAAGGAACAAACCAAATGACCATCCACACCCCTGTTGAAGCCAACGAGCGTGTCTACCCGATGCCCAAAGTGCCCGCCATTGCCATCTGCCTTGACGGCTGTGAGCCAGAATACCTGGACAAAGCTATTGCTGACGGTCTGATGCCGACTCTCAAGCGAATGCGCGAAACCGGCACTGACCGGCTGGCCCATTCGGTGATCCCGTCGTTTACCAACCCTAACAACCTCAGCATTGCGACTGGCCGTCCGCCTATCGTGCACGGCATCTGTGGAAACTATCTGATTGATCCGGACAGTGGTGAAGAAGTGATGATGAACGATGTGCGCTTTTTGCGTGCACCGACCGTGTTCAAGCAGTTCTATGACGCTGGCGCCAAGGTGGCCATAGTCACTGCGAAGGACAAGCTGCGCGCGTTGTTGGGGGCGGGTCTAAAGTTCGACGACGACCGGGCCAAATGCTTCTCTGCGGAAAAGTCCGACACGTCGACCCAGGCTGAGCATGGTCAGGAGAAAGCAAGCGCATGGTTGGGCATGGCCCAACCCGAGGTCTATTCGGCAGAGTTGTCCGAGTTTGTCTTTGCTGCGGGTGTCAAATTGCTGAAAGAGTGGAAACCAGATGTGATGTATCTGACCACCACCGACTACGTGCAGCACAAATACGCACCCGATCAAGCCGAGGCCAAGGCATTCTATGAGATGTTTGACAAATATCTGACCGAACTGGACGCCATGGGCGCTGCCATCGTGGTCACCGCCGACCACGGCATGAAGCCCAAGCACCACGCCGATGGCTCGCCCAGCGTGGTATATGTGCAGGATCTGGTGGATGAATGGCTGGGCAAGGACGCGGCCCGTGTCATCTTGCCGATCACGGACCCCTATGTGGTGCACCACGGCGCACTCGGGTCGTTTGCCACCTGCTATCTGCCCGAAGACGCGGATCGCAACGACATCATCGGCAAACTGAAAGCTACACCCGGCATCACCCACGTGTTGACCAAGGAAGAAGCGATCAAGCGTTTTGAACTGCCCGGTGACCGCATTGGTGATATCGTGATGGTCTCGGGTGAAAACATCTGTATCGGTACCTCTGAAGACCGCCACGATCTGGCCGCTCTCAACGAGCCGCTGCGCAGCCACGGTGGACTGACCGAGCAGGAAGTTCCATTCATCGTAAACCGGGTTATCGACTTGGGGACTGCGCCCGAGTTGCGCAATTTTGATGCGTTTTTCTATGCAACTACAGCGGCGGCGCAGTAATCCATGAAAGATCAAACCATGTCTAAAATCGAAATCCGCAATGAAGGAATGCGCATCGGGGGCGAGATCGTCTTTACCGACGAAACGGTGCCGGTTCTGTACCCATACACAAACGAGATTGTCGGGCATGTACCCGCCGGCAAGGCAGAACATGCGCGCAAAGCGTTCGAAGTCGCGGCGAATTACACTCCAAAGCTCACACGGTATGAGCGCAGCCAGATCCTGCAGCGTGCGGGCGAGTTGATTGGTGAACGTCGTGAATACCTTGCCAAATGGCTGACGTTGGAACTGGGTATCTGTCACCAGCATGCGATTTATGAGACCAAGCGTGCGCAAGATGTCTATCAGTTCGCCGCCGCTGAGGCGATGAAGGATGATGGCGAGATCTTTTCATGCGACCTGACCCATAATGGCAAAGATCGAAAAATATTCACCATGCGCGAGCCGGTGAATGCGATTTCGGCAATCACACCATTCAATCATCCACTTAACATGGTCAGCCACAAGATCGCGCCATCAATCGCGACCAACAACTGCATGGTGTGTAAGCCGACGGAACTGACGCCGCTGACGGCGCTGACATTAGCTGACATCCTCTACGACGCGGGTCTACCACCCGAGATGTTCCAAGTGGTTACCGGCTGGCCAGGTGACATTGGCGACGAGATGATCACCAATGAAAACATCGACATCATCACATTCACCGGCGGCGTGCCGGTGGGTAAGATGATCGCCGAAAAAGGTGTTTACAAGCGGCAAGCTCTGGAACTGGGGGGCAATGACCCTCTGATCGTTTTGAACGATCTTTCTGACGCGGACCTTGAGAAGGCCGCGACCATTGCTGTGGCAGGCGCCACCGGCAATTCGGGTCAGCGCTGCACTGCGATCAAACGTATTCTGGTGCAAGAAAGCGTGGCCGACAAGTTTGTGCCATTGGTTCTGGAAAAGGCGAAGAAGATCAAGTTCGGCGACCCACAAGACCCCGAGACCGAACTGGGCTGTGTCATCCATGACAAGGCAGCTGAACTGTTCGAAAATCGCGTTTACATGGCCGAGGCCGACGGCGCAGAAATCCTCTATCATCCGGGCCGTCAGGGTGCACTACTGCCGCCCATCGTGGTCGATAAGGTCCCCCATGACAGCGAGCTGGTGATGGAAGAAACCTTTGGCCCCATTGTGCCCATCGTTCGGGTTCCGGACAATGACGACGAGGTGATGCGTATTTCGAACGGTACCGAATTCGGCCTCAGCTCAGGCGTCTGTACGAACGACTTGAACCGTGCGATTGCCTTTATCAACGGTCTGAACGTGGGCACCTGCAACATTTGGGAACAACCCGGATACCGTATCGAAATGTCCCCCTTCGGAGGCATCAAGGACAGCGGTAATGGGGTTAAAGAAGGTGTCATCGAGGCAATGAAGTTTTTTACTAACGTAAAAACTTACTCGCTGCCCTGGCCACGCTAGTTTTTGTGCCCCGTCCCGACCCGGGTCGGGGCACCACAAGTTCCTCCCTGGTACTGGCGGACTTTGCGAGGTCCGCATTTTTTCACAAGCGGCGTTGAGGAAAAAGCATGTCACAAATCGTCCACACGGAAGGCGAATCCAATACTTCCAGCGCGCGAAAAGCATGGATGAAGGAATCTATAGGGCCTAAATCTTCACCCTTGCTGAAACGCGACGCTAACGCGTTTCTCCACCAGTCACTGTCCTCGCCATGCGTTAGCACCATTGCCAAAGCTGAGGGGATTTGGGTCGAAGACCTGGACGGCCGCCGTTACATGGATTTCCATGGCAATTCAGTGCATCATATCGGTTACGGACATCCCCGTTTGATCACCGCGATCAAGGCGCAACTGGATGACCTGTCTTTCGCACCCCGTCGCTTCACTAATGATCCCGCGGTTGAATTGGCCGAAAAGCTCGCCGAAATCGCGCCAGACGACCTTGGGAAAATGCTGTTTACGACCGGCGGCTCTGATGCAAACGAGGTCGCTCTCAAGATAGCGCGCGCTGCCACCGGTCGGTTCAAAACAATTAGCTTCTGGGATGCCTTCCACGGTGCCGGTTTTGGCGCCGCAAGCGTCGGCGGCGAGGCGACATTTCGCAGCCATATAGCCGGCCCGCTTCTCCCGGGTGCAGAGCACGTGGCACCTTTTGCCTGTTACCGATGCCCGTACAATCACGCCGGCCCAGATACCTGTGGGTTGGCTTGTGCAAAAATGGTCGAGTTCGTTCTAGAACGCGAGGGAGACGTAGCTGCGGTCATCGCTGAGCCTATGCGCGCGGTGCCTTATGTGCCGCCACCGGGCTTCTGGAAAGCTGTGCGGGAGGCGTGTAATCGTCACGGGGCTCTCTTGATCATGGACGAGATTCCCACGGGGCTTGGAAAGACCGGCAAGATGTTTGCCTTTGAGCATGACGAGATTATCCCTGACATCGTCACCTTGGGTAAGGCACTTGGCGGAGGCATCCTGCCGATTGCAGCTTGTATCGCGCGAACCAAACTGGACGTCTGCGGAGACTTTGCCATTGGACATTATACACACGAAAAAAACCCGGTGACTGCACGCGCCGCGCTTACCACAATACAAATCATCGAAGATGAGGGGTTGGTTGACCGGGCGGCTGAGTTGGGCGAGCACGCTATGGATCGTCTGATGGGTGAGCTTCAGAATATCCCGATCGTCGGTGACATTCGCGGCCGTGGTCTGATGTTTGGTGTCGAAATTGTCGATGACCGTGCCGACAAGACACCTGGAAATGCACGAGCCGAGCGGATCTATTATGCTTGTTTGGAAGCTGGCCTAAGCTACAAAATCAGTCAGGGGTGTGTGCTTACATTGTCACCGCCGCTAACGATCACGCGCAAGGATCTCGACTGTGCAATCGACATTGTTGTCAACGCGATTAAGGACGAATGTTAATCTTTGTGGCCATACCTTTAGAGCAAAACACGCCGTTGCTCTCTCTGCTTCCAGGAAAACAGTGGTCAATGGACGTGGAGATCAATTCTCAATTATGGCGCCAAGGGCCACTGCCTACCACCAAGAAAGTGAATGCGTTTTCCCGGTGGAACAGGCGCGTCCGATTTTTTTCAGCAAACTCGGGCGCTGAGCGTTTTATCGAAATTACTCGTCCGCAAAATCACCGGGTCGGTCTCCGGTCGTTGGTTGGCAGGATTGCAGCGCACCCTGTTATTCCAAGCAAACCCTGGGAGTGAGGTAGAGCATGGCGATAGTCAGCTTTTTAATCAGCCTTGCTGGCGCGACGATGTTGCTACTTTTTGCAGTTCGAATGGTACGCACTGGAATTGAGCGCAGCTATGGAGCGTCGTTCCAGCGCGTTTTGACGCGACAGCACAGTTACCTGCAGGCCTCACTTGTGGGTCTGATGATGGCGGTTGTACTGCAAAGTTCGGCGGCAGTGGCGCTGTTGACCTCTGGGTTTGCTGCCAGTGGAATGTTGAGTTTTCCTGCCGGTCTGGCGATTGTGCTCGGAGGCGATCTAGGTTCAGCACTGATCATCCAGATTCTTACGTTCCGGTTGGACTGGCTTATTCCAATGCTGCTGGCGATTGGAGGCTATCTATTCGTCAAGACCGAAGCCAAAAAAGCCCGACAACTAGGGCGCATTCTGATGGGCGTTGCCTTTATCCTGATCTCACTTCGGTTCCTTCGTGAGGCGATGGACCCAATTCGGGACAGTGCATTTTTACCCACAGTCGCGGATTACTTGTCGCGCGACTATATCACTGCATTTCTTGTCGGGAGTGCCTTAGCCTTCGTCATGCATTCCTCGGTTGCGGCCATCCTTATGTGTGTGACACTTGTGCAAATTGGAGCGATCCCATTTGCCGCCGGAATGTCTTTGGTTTTTGGCGCGAACTTTGGCTCGGCCTTCATTCCGGTATGGCTAACCCGAGGAATGCCAGTGACTGCCCGACGAATACCCTATGCAAATTTGGCGCTGCGAGGCAGTTGGGCGTTGGCTAGTTTGTTTGCAGCTAATTTTGCCCTACGAACCGGGCTTTTGGGCGACCCGCAAGGGGGGCAAATGCTAGTCAACGTGCATCTTGCTTTCAACCTGTCGCTTTTGGTTTTAGCCCTTCCGTTTTGTGGACACTGGCAGAACTTGCTCGAAAGGCTCTTGCCAGACCAGCAGAAAGTACAGAAGTCGCAACCCGCACAACCGGTCAGCGCATTGGACATGGAAGATGTGGCAAATCCCAATCAGGCCTTGCCGAGCCTCAAGCGTGAGCTGCTGCGGATGAGCGACCTTCTCGAAACCATGTTCCGTCCTGCTCTTGAACTTTACCGCAGCGGAGACAAAGAACGGATCCGGTCAGTTCAGGCCATTGACGAGGACGTAAACCGGTGCCTCTCGGGTATTCGAGCCTTCGTCGCCGCGATACCCCCTGAGCTATATGAAAAACACGATGCTAAAACCGCACGCGACCTTATGGAGTTTGCGATCAGGCTTGAAACGGCGGGTGACGTTGTTGCCAAACGCCTGACTGTATTGGCCGGTGAAATGCGGGCCAAAGGCTCAAGCTTTTCGCAAGATGGCTGGTCCGAACTTGTTCAGATGCATGAAGGTATTCTTGCAAACATGAAACTGGCATCAAATGTACTTGTTTCAGACGATCTGGAAAGCGCCCGGCTTCTCAGCCTTGAAAAAACCGAAATCAAACGCGTGGAACGTGAAAGCCGCAAGCGTCACCTGCGCCGGTTGCAGCATGGAACAACGGAAAGCTTCGAAACCAGTGATATTCATCTAGAGACATTGCGGGCTTTCCGGGAGTTCAACAGTCATATTGCATCGATTGCTTACCCGGTCCTTTACCAGAACGGTCAACTTCTCGAGACACGATTGATCAACGAAATTGCTGAATAGGCCCGAGCCGGTATCAATGCGAAGACAAGAAAAGAGCGAGAACAAAGGCGACTGACAACACCGAAGTGAGTTCGTTCTCGAAATCAAATTTTGAAATTGTTCAGTGTCTTCAAAAACCTGAGCCCAGCACTGCGCGGTGCACAAGGGTCGAAGTAACCGGATTGAAGGATCCCACCAATCAACCCGAAAACGCGAAAAGATCATCGGTCCGAACAAGTCACTCTGGCAGGCTCAGAGATTTCTGGTTGCCCATGACCAGATCACCATCAGCTCCCGTCTCCCCGCTATCAACTTGCTTCAGCTTTATACCACCATGCCCGATCAGATGCCTTCCAGTTTTGGATCAGCTATGCCCGCGAAATGTCCTCCTGACGACATAGGCGCCGACGTTCTTCAATCGGGCTTAAGCAAGTTGGCAATCCCGGCAGAGTTCTTGGGTCTTGGGTATTCCGTTCTAGTACCATTCATCCGGCATTCGCGCTTTGCGCTCTGACACGAAGTCTTCAAGCGCGGCTTGTACGCTAGGTTTCATTTCAGGACGCTGGTAATCGTACAACATCTGATGCCACCGCGCCGTGGCGCGTTGGTCTGACGTGAGAGCACCATTTTCAGACCAGGTCTCGAATGGCCCGGCGTCAGAAATCTGTGGCTCAAAATTCGCTGCCGCATAGTGGCGCAGCGTGTGATTGGTCGACAGGAAATTTTCGCCCGGGCCCGTTTCAAAATAGGCATCACGGCCAAATGCCTCCTCATTCGTTTCGAAGCCCTGCAGCAGTTTCAGCATCGCGCCACAGTGGTCGAGATCCATGATGAATTTCTCGTAGGACATCACAAGCCCACCTTCGAGCCAGCCTGCCGCATGCCAGACCTGATGGGCTCCGGACAAAAGCGTGGACCACATGGCACCGGTGCTGTCCTGCATCGCTTGCCCATCTGGCGCATTGGAGGCGGTGATCTGCCCACCGCCAGAGCGCACAGGTACGCCAAGCCTTCGTCCCAATTGTGTCAGCGCCATCGTGGTCATGTTCGCCTCGGGCGATCCAAAGGTTAGAGCGCCCGTGCGCAAGTTCATTGTGGAGTGGAACGAGCCGAACACCACCGGACAACCGGGGCGCACCAGTTGCGCAAGCGCAATGCCAACCATCGCTTCTGCCAGAGTTTGCGCCGCCACCGCCGCCGGCGAAAGCGGCCCCATGGCACCCGCGAAAATCGCAGGGGAGACGCAGACACATTGGCCTGCCTCCGCATAGATACGCAGAGCCGTTGACATGGTATCCTCATAAATCAATGGCGAATTGACGTTGATATTGGCCTGCATCACCGCGTGGTGCTCCATGAAGTCGCGTCCAAAGGCGAGGCGTGCCATCTCGATACTGTCACGCACGCGCTCGGGTGCCGTAACAGAGCCCATAAAGGGCTTGGTTGAGAGTGTCAGATGCGCCAGCATCATGTCCAGATGTCGTTTGTTCACCGGTATATCTGTCGGCTCGACAACCGTGCCGCCGGAATGGTGCAGGGCAGCCGCACTGTAGGCCAGTTTGACGAAATTGCGGAAATCCTTCAGCGTCGAATATCGTCGGCCCGTCACCAGATCGCTGACAAAGGGAGAGCCGTATCCCGGCATCAGCACAACGTTGTCACCGCCAAGTGTCACCGTTCTGACCGGGTCTCGGCCATGCAACTGAAATTCACTTGGGGCCGTAGCGCAAAGCGCACGGACATGACCCGATTCAAACCGCACGCGATCGCCATCGATGCGGGCACCCGTTTGGGCGAAGTGATCCAGTGCCGTTCGATCCCCCCGAAACTCGACGCCAATATTGCTTAGAATCCAATCGGCTTGATCTTCGATCCGGGTCAGGGCCGTTTCACTTAGTAGATTGTATGCAGGTATCCTGCGACCTGTGAACGGTGTGTTCTCAGGAGGGGCAATACTACGGGCCAAGCGGCGCCTGCGCGCGCGGCCGCGGTGCCCCGCCGGTGTCGGTGTTTTTGCTTTTGCGTTCAACAAGTCCAACTTCATTTCATCGCTCCACGAGCTTGAATGCGGTTGTCGACCTTAAAAACATGTTTGAAAATCGAAAAAAACTACTCTTAGCGTTTAGAAAATTTGTACACTAAGAATATGAGTACCCGATTTCATCACCATGACTTACTCAGGCTATTTGCCGAGATTGCTCGTTATTCCAGCTTCTCGACGGCAGCATCGGCGCTCAACATGACAAAGGGCGCCATCAGCTATCAGATCAAAACGCTTGAAGCCGATCTTGGGGTGATCCTGTTCCAGCGCACATCGCGTGGTGTCACACTCACTGGTGAAGGATTAAAACTGCTCGCGATCTGCCAGACCCGATATGAAGAAATCGAAGCTGAAATTTATGCATTAAAGGGGATTTCAACGCGTTCTCTAACCGTTGGGGTCTCGACCTATTTCGCTGCGCGCTGGCTGTCGCCACGCCTGATGTCATTCATGCAAAGCCACCCGGACGTACAGATTCGCATTCAACCGATGATCGAGTTTTCAGAAGCTGAGATGCAGGATGTGGATCTTGCAATCAGGTGGGGTAACGGGAATTGGATCGGCGGCACCGTTACTCCATTCATGCCCATGCCGCCCTATCCTGTGGGTGACCGGGCGGCAGCTGACCTAGTGATAGAGTTAGGAATGAAAGAGGCAATATCGCATCTTACGCTGCTGAGAGATCGTGATGACAGCAACGCCTGGTCTGATTGGCTGAACGTCGCAAAGCTTCCCCGACAATCAAGGAGAGATGCGCTAATCGTTCCTGACCCAAATGTCCGGGCGCAAGCAGTCATCGACGGACAGGGAATAGCTTTGATGGATGATCTGGTTCGGGACGATCTAAATGCTGAAAGACTGTTTCGGTTGTCGGAAACCGATCTGCCCGACTATGGGTATTTTTTGGTTCAACCGCATAGCTCCGCTCCAACCGGCGCAGTACAGTCCTTCTCGGACTGGATTCTGGGTCAATCGTAGCAGTCATTCCCCTTGAGTATCCTCAGAGCCGTTATTATACAGCATATAAATAAATCACAGGGACCCAGAAGATGCCGACAGGACATATCATGATGGCAATGAGCCTAGACGGTTTTGTCGCAAGGCCAGATCACAGGCTGGATTGGTTGGAAAAGCAACCCACTGCCGACGAAGATCACGGGTTCGCCGCGTTTCAGAGTAGCGTCGACGTGATCGTGATGGGGTCCGGATCGTACCGGACAGTTCTGGGATTTGGGGAGTGGCCTTACACGAAACCGGTGGTGGTTCTCAGTCGCTCAATGAAACCCTCAGGCATTCCAGATGAACTGCGCGATAGAGTTGAAGTTTCAGACAAAACACCCACTGATTTGATGGAGGATTTTGGCGCGCGTGGTTACAATCGAGTTTATGTGGATGGCGGTGCAATCATCCAATCCTTCCTCAAAGCCGGGCTGATTGAGGACATGCAGATTACCTTGGTTCCCATTCTGATCGGTGAAGGCATTCGGATCTTTGGTAAAACAGAAGGTGACGTTGATCTGGAATTGGTTTCGGTTAGCAGCTTTTCCTCCGGTCTGGTAGATCTCGATTACAGACTGAAAACCAGGTGACGAAAGCTTCTCCACCAGGGCGACCGTCAAAGGCTGCACAGCGCCTTTCGAAGCAAGTGATCCTGCAGGCCGCATTGCCGATTGCCCAAAGCAAAGGTGTTGATGCGCTATCGTTTCGCATACTTGCCGATCAGCTTGACGTCACTCCGATGGCCGTGACCTATCACGCAGGTAGCAAGAAGCAACTATTGTCCGATCTGGTGGAACTTGCCTTTGCAGGCGTCTTGGATGGAGTGAATGGTGGCAACCCGGTCAAACGCGCACGCTGCATTATGGCGACTTACTATGGTTGCGCTTTGAAGAACGCCAATCTACTCCGTGCAATCCTAGACGATGTAACGCTCATGAGCGCGGACCTCATGAACGTGGCCGAGGAATTAAAAGTCAGCACGGACCAACTCGAAAACAGCGATGGCGGTGATGTTCTTGTTCACGTGCTGATCGACTATGCACATGGGTTTGTGCTCTCAGCCTCGAGCGGAGAAGACAGCCCCCTGACAATAGACGATTTTCTGCGTGGGGTTGACTGGATTCTTGCTCAAGCGGCGGGTGACCTCGCCGCGACGTGATATGAGAAACATGCCCATCAGAGGGTGTCCTCAAGCAATGAGCAGTTTGCGTCATTCAATTCTGACCCTAACGTCAAGTAGTTCTGCCCCAAGGCTACTAACTTTCATCGAAGCTAAGGCTTATGTCTCAATTGAGTTCGGTTTGCCAAAGGATTGATATTTGGCGGCTGGCTGCTTTCGTATTCTCGATTGTTTTCGGTTCGAGGAAGGTGCGTTATCGCCAACCACGGCTTAAATGCTTCATAGAATGCCTCAGGCACCTAGTCTCGCCGATGTATCCTCCATGGCGTTGCCTTCCGCCATTCGGCAGAACGCTTGTCGCCAACTTTGAGCCAGTTCTTTCATCTGAGACAACACCTCGGCATCTTCTGGCAGAATGCGACGAGTCAACCTTGCACGTGTGACGGCCAATACAGACCAATTGGGATTTAACCTTTCAACCAAGGTAATCCGATCACCGGAACCAACTTCGCCAGGTTCGAGCACACGATAGTACCATCCGGTTCGGCCCGTCTTCTGAAACTGGTAAGGCATTTCCTTGTGCCCCGTATGTAGCCCGAGTTTCCAGCACGGTTGCCGCCCCTGACTGATTTGAACAACCGCCGTACCCAGTGACAGGATGTCGCCAATGCAGAGGTTTTCCTCGGTCAGCCCCGTTGTTGAAATGTTCTCACCGAACGCCACTGGCAGTGTGCCGGGTGCTATTAGGCCCTCTGCTTGCCAAGCCGAGTAGTGATCAAAAGCATAATGATGGATGGCTTTGTCTTCGCCTCCATGCACGGTCAAATCTGCCTGTGCATCCTCGGAAAATCCGAGCGAGGTAATCAACTGCCGCCCGTCCACCCTGTCTTTTTGAATGGCCGATGGAGGTTTGCCTTCCCAACAATCTTTGACCGCTCCGACAAATATGCCGTCGATGTTCGCCGATAAATCAAAATGGTTCATCTGGCTTCCTCGTGCTCGATACAGATCTTGTCTTTTTCACCGACGTCCAATGATACACCCAACAGTTTGCAGAAACCGTTTTCCGTCGTGGTATCATGGTATGTGCAGGATTTGCATTGGCCGAATGATCGGCCTCCATTTGCGGCCAGAGCCAGACTGAGGCTTTGCATCAGACCCTGTTCAAGCATGACTTGGTTTTCTACGGGCATATCTCCAATTGCCTGTGCAACAGGGTTCGGCTGACGTACAATTTTGACCCCTTCCTTGGTCAGGTCATAAGAGATCGACCGTTGATCAAGCTCTTTGCGTTGCTCTTCTACATAGCCCTTGCGCGCCAAAGCCTTGAGCGTTTGTGACATCGTTCCACGGGTTGTTCCGATATACTCTGCAACTTGCGACGGCGAGCGCGAAAACATGTTCGCCTGTGCGAGGTATTCCAGCGCCATCCTCTGAGTCGGGTTCAAATCTCCCGCCCATCCTTCGGAAGCATCAATACGGGCCAAACGGTTGATTAGCGTGCGTATGCGATGATCTGTGTTCATAACACTTTTAGTAGCGACTCGAAATTATAGTTGCAATGCATTTCTCACTATAGTAGCGACTCGATATTATTTGATTGGAGACACTCATGAAACTCTCAATGCTCACTTCCACTTTGGCGCTGGTCATCGGAGGCACGGCTCTTGCAGATGGGAACCATGCCATCCATCAAGATGGCGCCATCATATCTTCGCCGGACGCCAGTAAAGTCGTGGACTTTGACATTCTGGCAGCGCATGCGCATCGCAATGGAAACACGGTCACTTTTCACATGACAACGAATGGAGCGGCTGGCGCCTCGGTTCCGGTGGCAACCGGAGAGGTTGGTGGATCAGATGTCTGGTCATATGTCTGGCCTACTTCTTTGGACCCTTCGGTCGTTGGGTTCGAAGGCGGCACAGGCATCCTTGCAATGGCCGCAACCAGTCATCCAGATTTTGATGACACACCGCTTTTTGACGAGAACGGCGACGGAGATCCGGCGAATGACGGCATCGAATGGCACAGCCACTGGGTTGTGTTGACCCCGACCGAAGCGTGCGGACCCGACGCGCTTGCCGTACGTGACATCCCCGAGGGTTCCTCGCCCAAGCTACCTGCGACATGGCCTGGGTTCCCGATCTTTCTGGACAGCCCTGGGTTTACGCCTTTGTTCGACGGGCCCGAAATCTCGGTGAATGCCGGCTTTGCCAGCAAAGTAGAACTGGATGGTGTCGCTTACGATGGTGTCACTTCTGCATTGCGAGTGAACGCTAACATCCATGCGCCCTTGCTGTGCGTCACAGATGTTTTCGACGTCGCATCCGGCGACCTGAGCCTGCCGGGGAAGCTTCACTGACATTCGACTACGCAGCCGCCGAACCCAAGACGGCTGCGTGTTATTGAGGGCAATGAAAATGCAAACACCAGAACTAGACGTTTCGGAATGGTTTAACACAGACACACCCCTAACCTTAGGTGGTCTAAGGGGACGGGTTGTTGTTATTGAGGCATTTCAAATGTTGTGCCCGGGATGCGTCCTGCATGGTATTCCCTTGGTGCAATCAATTCAAAAAACGTTTCCTGAAGAAAAGGTAGCCGTGATTGGCTTGCATACTGTGTTCGAGCATCACGACGCCATGACACCGGTGTCTCTGAAAGCCTTCCTGCATGAATATCGCATCACCTTCCCTGTCGGCGTGGACAGGCAGGGGGTGGGGCAATTGCCAAACACGATGTCCCGCTTTCGCATGCGCGGTACACCAAGCCTTGTCTTGTTGGATCAGTCGGGACGGATCGTTGTGCATCACCTTGGACAGGTCTCAGAACTGCAATTGGGGTCTGAGATTGGCAGTCTTCTGACACGAGGGGCCGCATCGGTCACAAGCAATCCCGCCACCGTCAATCAAAACGAAGGCGCATCAGGTAGCTGCAATGTGTGAGCCGGCCAATGCGCCCGCGTATGGAAACCGTCTTTCCCCAAGGTCGTCGCCAAAAGGCTGTTTAGCCACACGCAGCGACGGAATACCCGATCACACCAAACGGTGCCCGCCGTCGAATACCCCGCAGTATCAGGCAAGCCCCCGAAGATCGGGGGCTTGCCAGTTGTCTTTACGCGGGGATGCGCCACTCCGCAGAACTCCATGCACAGGATTTGGTAGGAGCCCGGATCATCGAACGTATACGTGACTTCGGTTGTGTAGCCCGGGATCACCTGGACCTGCGTCAGAAGGCGAAGGTCTGAGGTGTAAATGCCCAATCCGTGGGTAACGTCTTCGGTCGTGGCGCTAAAATTTATGGGTATTCCAACGGGAATCTCGACGGTGTCGATATCCCACCACCACTGCCCGCTGGTGATAGAGACGGTCAAGGCGTCGTCTGTGCTGGCTACGGCATGTGGCCACGGTCGCAATGTGCCAACCGCAACAATTACGCCGACAATCGTCATTGCCCAGATCAAGCCCGAACGTTTCGAGTTGGCCTTGGGTCCGGGTTCCGGCCCATCAGAAGCCCGCACGGCCAACCAGAAGACAAGTGACAGCACTGCCATCAGGATCAGCGAGATCAATAACACAACGGGCTGCATGAGCCATCCCCTCTATTAGGTATTCTAAATGCCTATTATAAGGGTAAAAAAAGATGTCAATAAAATAGGCATTTTCAAAGCCTATTTTTTATGGGAAGAATAACTATGCAAATTACCAAGTTCTCCGACTATGCCCTGCGCATCCTGATCCATCTTGCCACCCACGAAGAAGGGTTGATGTCGACGCGTGAGATCGCGGCTATGCAAAACTTGCCCTTTAATCACCTGGCCAAGATCTCGCAGTGGCTTACACACGAGGGCTATGTAGAATCCATGCGTGGGCGCAACGGTGGTATGCGTATGGCCCTACCTCCCAATGCGATATCGATTGGCGGCCTACTACGAAAATCCGAACGCGGCACACCTTTGGTGGAATGCATGAAGGAAGACGGCGGCTGTTGTGTAATGACGCCCGCTTGTGGATTGTTGCCAATTCTGAACGAAGCTCAGGAGGCGTTTTTTGCTGCCTTGGACACCAAGACTTTACAGGACGTATTGGAAGGAAACCGTGGCATGAAAAACCTGATCCGAGCGTTGGAAGTCAGTCATGCGCTGGCATCAAGCGATTAATACGCAAACTGTAGTCCTATAATAATTTGATTGTTACTTGGCCGCGCCAGGCACAGCCTTTTCAATCGCCTGCCCTTCCCATGCCTCGAAAGCCATGGAAAGGTGCCATGCCTTGAACCCGATGTAGCCGACCAGAAGGACCAGTATCATCAGATACATTGCCCTTCGGGATCGTGGATTTTCTTCAACTTGGTGCATCTTCTGCATTCCACAGTAGATACAACGTGAGCATTCGAATCTGGGCGTCGCTCAGACGTCCTTCCCACGCAGGCATCACACCTTGCCGACCGTGATAAATGCTATGGTAAATCTCATCCCGGTCGCCTCCATAGATCCAGCGTTCATCACCCAGATCGGGCGCGCCGATTTCATAGCCCCCGCGCCCGTCACCGCCATGACAGGCCGCGCAGTTTTCTTCGAAGATCAATCTACCGGCGCCAGCCGCCGTCGCATCATGCTGCTTTCCAGAGAGGGCCAAGACAAACTCTGTAACCTCTTCAACCTGCTGCTTTTCGATCATGCCGTCTGCGCCAAACGCCAGCATCTGTGCAATCCGTGTATCGTCATGCTGCGCATTGATCCCATAGCGTATGGTCGCCTCAACCTCTTCCGGTGCGCCTGACCACAGCCAATGTCCGTCTACCAGATTGGGAAAACCAGGCTGCCCTTTCAGATCATTCCGGTGACAAGCGGCACAATTGTCAGCGTAAAGCTTGGAAATCGACGCGCTATACCTTGCCTCCAGTGTTGGGTCTGCGGCCAGTTCTTCGAGATCCTGTGACGCAAAAGGCGCAAATGTCATTTCACGATCAGCATTCGCTTGCTGAAGTTCTGCAACAACCTCTGATCGGGATGAATACCCCAACAGCCCTTTTGCATAGTCGCGCGCACCTGGGAAGGATGGGTAGAACACCCAAAACAGTGCTGCGATGATGATACTGATCCACAAAGCCCATCGGGCCGCCCAGGGAACAGGTGTGTCCAACTCTTTGATACCGTCCCACTCGTGGCCGGTCAGATCAGTACCGGAAACCGGATCCTTTCCCTTTAGCGCCACGGCTGATCCTCCTGATGGTCCAGCGGAGATTGCGCAGCGTCATCGTAGACTTTTCGCCGTGAGGGCCAGTAGGTCCAGACAACTGCGGCAAGAAAGACGACCAGCAGGTAGATTGCACCCCAGGTCTTGGAGAAGACAAGAACGGTATCATGTGTCATCGATTAATCTCCTCGTGATCTACCGAATCCAGATCGGCCAATGTGCCAAGAACCTGCAGATAGGCCACAAGGGCATCCATTTCCGTCAACTCACTCGGGTGCCCGTCGTAATCCCTGACCTGAACGTTTTCACCGTAACTTTCTTGCAGTTCACCTTCATAATATTGCTCGGCATCTGCTTGCCATGCAGCATCCTTTTCCGCATTTTCGATCTGAGCATCTGTGTAAGGCACCCCGGCGCGGCTAAGGGCTCTTAAAGAGGCAGGCAGGTGGCCTGTTTCCAGCCGCGCGTCAGACAAAAACGCATAACCAGGCATGATCGAGCCTTCCACCAGCTCTCGTGGCGCTTCCAGATGCGCCACATGCCATGCGTCAGAGTATTTACCGCCAACTCGCGCCAAGTCCGGCCCTGTACGTTTCGAGCCCCATTGGAACGGGTGGTCATACATGCTTTCGGCGGCGAGGCTGTAGTGCCCATAGCGTTCGATATCCGACCGTAGGGTGCGGATCATTTGACTGTGGCAGGCATAGCAGCCCTCGCGCACATAAATATCGCGCCCGGCCAGTTCCAGCGGAGTGTAGGGCCGCATACCGTCGACTTCTTCCACCGTGTTTTCGATGGTGAACAAAGGGGCGATTTCAACAATGCCACCGATTGATGCAACCAGCAGGATGGCCATGGCAAAGCCAAGTGAGTGGCGTTCGAGCTTTTGGTGTTGTGTACTCATGGGCTGCTACTCCGCCGGCTGGACCAAAGGTCCGGATTGCCTGGTCTCGGTTTGCCGCGGCCCACTGACCGTCATGTAGATGTTGTATGCACCGATGCACGCTCCGATCAGATACAGCAGCCCCCCGATCGCACGGGCGACATAGTAAGGATGCATTGCGATCACACTGTCGAGGAAGGAATAAAGAAACGCACCATCCGCATCATAGGTCTGCCACATCAGCGATTGTGTGATGCCACTGTTCCACATTGCGCCGACGTAAATCAGCGTCCCGCTCAGGGCGAGCCAGAAGTGCCATGCCTCCAGCCGCAATGAATACACGCCATCTCGTTTCCAAATCCAGGGCACCATTTTATACATGGCACCAAAGGTGATGAAGGCGACCCAGCCCAACGCGCCGGCATGTACGTGGCCGACGGTCCAATCCGTGTAGTGGCTCAGCGAATTGACCGGACGGATCGCCATGAACGACCCTTCGAATGTCGACAGTCCGTAGAACAGAATCGCGACCATCATAAACCGGACCGCCGGATCCGTCCGGACCTTATCCCAAGCCCCGTTGATCGTAAGGATTCCGTTGAACACAGAGGCCCAGCTGGGGACCAGCAGGATGATCGACATGGTCATGCCAAGGTACTGAACCCAGTCCGGTAGCGCCGTGTAGTGAAGGTGATGTGAGCCAGCCCAAAGATACAGGAAGGTGATCCCCCAGAAGCCAACAATTGACATTCGGTAAGAGTAGATTGGCCGGTTCACAGCTTTGGGCAAGAAGTAATACAGCATCCCTAGGAACCCGGCGGTCAGCAGGAAGCCAACAGCATTGTGCCCATACCACCATTGCGTCATTGCATCCTGTGTGCCGGAAAACAGCGAGTAGCTTTTGGGATAGGCAATGGAAACCGGAACCGAGAGGTTGTTCACCGTATGCAGCATCGCGATGACGACGATGAAGGCCAGATAGTACCAGTTAGCCACATATATATGCGGTTCGGCCCGGCGAGAGAGCGTCTTTAGGTACAGACCTAGATAACCAACCCAGACGATCAGCAAAACCAGATCCATATACCATTCCGGTTCGGCATATTCCTTCGATTGGGTGATCCCCAAGGGGTAGCCGGTCGCCGCAAGGACCATGAACAGATTGTACCCCCAGAACACCATCCAGGGCAGCGATTCACTGGCCAATCTGGCGCGCGAGGTACGTTGGACCACATAAAACGACGTCGCGATTAACGCGTTGCCACCAAAACCAAAAATCACGGCAGATGTATGAACCGGGCGCAACCGGCCGAAGTTCGACCAGAACATATCACCGTTCAGTGCTGGAAACGCCAACTGCCAGGCGAGGATATCGCCAACCGTGAACCCTATGATTGCCCAAATCAGCGCGGCGATGACACCAAACCGAATGACCTTGTCATTGTATTCTAAAGGGATGTCCTTTGGGGCCTCGCTCAAACGGTTGATCATCCACATCAACCCCCAACCAGCGGCTATTGCGATCAACCAACCGTGCAGCACGTAGGCGGTAGGAACCCCCCAGCCAAGTATGGCTACGCCACCGACAAAGATCAAAGCAAGGGCACACAGGACGGCAGCATCCTCAAGAAAACTCTCACGCTGCATCGGGCGCCTCCTGCCGGTGGAAGCGTACTTCAAACTCAACTTCGCCAATCGGGTTCACCGAATGAGTTTCCTGTGGCGCGAACACAGCAGTGGCCCCAACGCCCAGAACCAGATCACCCTTGTCATCCCGGCTCAGTAGAAGTTGCCCATGTTGCACAGCCAATTGACCCCAAACACCCGCTTTGGTGCTGTGATCTTTGCGCAGCTTTTCTGGCAATGTCTCATGCGTGAACCGCGAGGTCGCATAGTGCACCACGCCTTTTGGAAGCGCTTCAGTCATTTATGCATCTCCATGAAAAAGCTCGGCATAAGCATGCCAGGTCGCGTACCCGAGCAATGGGAACACCACGACCAAACCCAGTAGCCCGGACAGTATTCCAACCAAAGTCAAAAGAGTGATGATGGCTCCCCAGCACAAGCAAAGCTTGAAGTTGTGAGTGGTGGCGTTGAAACTGAGCCCCATAGCCGAGAAGCCATCGATCTTGCGGTCGATCAGCATTGGCAATGAAAACGCTGACACCGCAAACCCTAATGCCGCAAACAGCCCGCCAACCAATGATCCTGCGATTAACAGCGCCCATCCTGATGGCGTAGTAATCAGCAAAAGCAGCGTATCTGCGAAGCTTGAGAATGGGCGCAGCCCGTAGACTATGGCGAACATAACTGTGGCCGCGCGAATCCAGATGAGAGCAAAAACCATCAGTATGACGCCCACCAACGTAATCTGACCCGTGGCCGCTCTGAGCCCTGTTTTACCGCTTGCTACGGAATAAAGACCAATCGTTGCAAGTGGTCCGACCAAAACGCCGCCAGCTAGCAAAGGCAACAAAACCCAACCAAGATCGTTGAGCATCAGGGCCGCAATGCAAATCCACCCCAGAACTACGAGTGAACCACCGTAAAGCAAGGAATATCCCGGGTTGCGTTTCACGTCGCCCCAGCCCGCCTGCAGCCAACGTTTGACAACGCGTGCGGGAGGATCAGAGATGACCTGAGCTTTGGTATAGACAGAGACCGTCATGACAACACCGGTGGAGTGTCAGCCTCACGACGAAAGTTCTCAATTCCGAATGACAAGCCCTTACCGATCCTGGTGGCCAAATGAGAGAACGCTTCGGCGGTTGCAGGTTTAAGGGCTTTTTTTGCGGTGTCTTCGAACAGGTCGAGCCACAGGCGAAAATGTTCTGGTAGGATTTCAGAGTTCGCCAGGTGAACCTGCATCGGGTTACCCGAATAGCCTGCCTCTCGTAGAATGGCGCCGCGCCAAAAGGCTGCGATCTTTTCTTCGTGTTCCGGCCAATCTTCGATTGCCCTGTCAAATACCGGCCCCAGATCAGGATGCACTCTGATGCGCGCATAGAACTGGTTGACCAAAGTCGCGATTTCATCCGCTGTGATGTCAAACATATGTGGCCGAATTGGCATGGTACGAGTCATCGGATCTACCTTAACGATACGCCTCACTATCTGTGTGCTATAATAGGCATTGTCAATACCTATTATAACGTGAATGGTGTGATCAACATCAAGGGGAAAGGCGCGTGGGTCTATCTTTACCCAGCCGTCGACAACCACGGCAAAACGCTCGACGGAATAGAAGTGGTGCACATAATCCGCAAAGGGCAAATCACGCCCGGTGTCTGTCCGTTTCGGCAATTTACGGAGCTGGCGGCTTAGTCCGCCGGTACAAAGATATCACTGTGGCAAGTTAAAACTTCGCAACAGATCCCGTCCGGTTTATTGCGCCGATGATAATGTGATCTGCCGACGGAAGCCGGCAGGTGAGAGGCCAATTTCCCTCTTGAAAACGCGTGCAAAAGCAGAATCCGATGCGTATCCAGCGCGTTCTGCCGCATCCGAAACAGAACTTGATGGGTCAGTAAGACAGCGTTTCGCGATCTCCAGCCGCCAAGCTGTTACGTATTGCAGTGGCGACATCGCCATCTTTTTCTGAAACTGAACCGCAAAGTTTGTTCGTGACATGCCTGCAATGCGCGCCATTGTTTCTATCGTCCAGGATGCGCTTGGATCCTTGTGAAACGCGTCAAGAGCCCGAGCCAGATGGTGATCAGAGAATCCGTTCAAGCCCCACCTCGAGGATTCGTCACTTTCCACAAACGAACGTATTGCCTGCGCAAGAATGGCTTCTGACATCTTCAAAGCAATGAGATCGCCACCGAGGCGAAGACCCCCGGCCTCATCTCCGATCATGCGCAGTGTCGCCTCCATCCATTTTCCAGCGGATTCCCCGTAATTCCTTAGGTGAATGATCGGTGGAAGGCGTTCCAACAGTATGTGTTTTGCATGAGGGTCGAATGAAAAATGGCCGCAGATAAGTTGCGTGTCACGTTCATCGCCGTCGCCGCCGTAAACCAGAACCCCAGTTCCAGTGTATCCCGACCGCTCGATTACCGTGTCCAGCGGCAAAACTGCATCTCTTGTTTCAGCCGCGCAGTACAACTTGTGTGACGCGCCATGCGGAACAATCAACAGATCGCCCTGCTCCAGCGCCACCACTTTTTCATATCCTTCAACTTCGATCAGGCAATTGCCCCTATGAGCAAAATGAAATCGGGCGACGTTATTGAACTTGGGAACTTCAATCCCCCAAGGGGTGGTCAACGAAGTTCGAAAATAGAGCGCGCCTTGAACAGACAGTTTCGTAAGGATATCGCTAAGCAAATCAAGCATGCATTTTCATGGCAGTATTTGGCGTTTTTGTACAGTATCTTGAACGATCTGCACAGAAAATCGAACGTTCCCGCATGTATCTCACTTCCCGGGTCGGATTACTCCTATTGCCATCGTAACACTCAGTGGAGTCTCCAAAATGAAGAAACTGATTTCCCCATTTGCTGTGGCACTTGCCATGACTGGCGCTCAAGCCTCTGCGCAAGACGTCGCCGAGATGAGCGATCTCGAATACGCTCACATTGCCTATACGGCCGACAACATCGACATTCGGTATGCCTATCTGGCGCTGGCTTTGTCGTCGAACCCCGACATCCATGAATTCGCAAACACAATGATCCGCGACCATACTGCCGTGAACGAAGCGGCCTTGGGCTTGCTCGACAAACTGGGCGCGTCAGCGCAGGACAACGCGTTCAGCCAGACGCTGAATGCCAATGCCGAAGAGATCATCGATGGCTTCGTCAAGCTGCGTGGCGCAGAGTTTGATGCCGCTTATGCAGCCAATGAATTGGCCTATCATCAGGCGGTGAATGATCTGGTGGAGAACACAATGATCCCCAATATCGACAATGCCGAAGTGAAGGCCCTGTTCGAGCAGGGTCTTGAAATCTTTAAAGCCCATGAAGGTCACGCCGAAATGATGGTCGAGGCGCTTCAGTGATGGGAAAAACTCAGTCACGCCGTTGCGTGATGGTTGGAGCGGTCGCATCGGCGGCCGCTCTCGCTTTAACCCGAACGCGGGCCCGAGCCGCAGAACCCGTAATCCATGAAGTCAGGATCAAGGCATTCGCATTCACGCCAAAGCTTCTGAACGTGTCTGTTGGTGACACCATTCTATGGACGAATGAGGATCTGGCGCCACATACCGCGACAGCCGATGACTTCGGGTGGGACACTGGGGAGATGGTAAACGGTGTCAGCGCCAAAGTTGAGGTTACCAAAGGTATGGAAACAAAATATTTCTGTGCGTTTCATCCACATATGAAGGGAACAATTGTGATTATGTGATTTGGCTCATTGGATCGACTGAACGAAAGCGGACTATGATGCAGGTCGCAGGATATGGAATTTGGGCTTCGCGCCTTCCAGCTTCTGTTGGGGCACACAAAGATGGACAGCACGGTCACGTATCTTGGTGTTGAACTTGAAGATGCCTTGGCTATCTCCGAAGCCATTGAAATATAATATCTCTGGGCCGCTCTCGCAGGCAGCCCGAAGCGGACCGTCATCGCAACTTCAAGTGCTGCGATGCAGCGTTCTCAAAATCCGGCAATGGTCACGAGCAATAGGCGACTTCACTGCACGGAAGTGAATGAGTGCTTTGATTGGCATATTCTTTCGACAGAAACTCGGGCGACTCGAAGAAAGTGGATTTCTGTCTGGCAAACACTGTTTTGTGTTCTGACACCCCATCCACTAGGGATGGTTTTGCATTTAGCAGGAAGTGAGCCGACCTATGCATAACATCATTGCACGAAGAAACTTCGCCGTTGCGGTAGCAGAAGAGGCAGGCGCGCTTGCACTAGAGTATTTTGCTTCCAGAGATACCTTGGTCATTGATCAAAAAGGCGCGCAAGACTGGGTCAGCGAGGCGGATCGCAACGTCGAGACCTTCATTCGCCAAAAGATTGTGAACTCTTTTCCCGATGATGGGATTTATGGCGAAGAACACGCGGAAAAAGCTGGCTCCAGCGGTTTTGACTGGGTGATCGATCCGATTGATGGGACAACGAACTTCGTCAATGGCATTCCGGCCTGGACGATTGTCTTAGCGTGCGTTTCGGACAGTCAGACGCAGGTCGGTGTGATTTTCGAGCCAAACGTTGGTGAAACTTACGTGGCGGTCCGAGGCGAAGGTGCCACTTTGAATGGACACGCCATGCAGGTTGCCTCAAGCGTGGAGCTGGCAAGTGGAACCGTCTCAATAGGTTATTCGAACCGGGTCGAGGCATCAAAAGTCATACCGGTGATTGCGGCCCTTATCGAACGTGGCGCTCTCTATCATCGCAATGCAAGCGGTGCGCTTTCGCTGGCCTATGTCGCGGCGGGACGTCTATTGGGGTACACTGAAGAGCACATGAACGCCTGGGATTGCCTCGCCGGTCAGTTGATGATTGCCGAAGCAGGTGGCGAGATCGAGGATCAAGACGCCGACGGGATGATCCGGGACGGTGGTCGCGTAATCGCTGGCACACCGGCCGTGTTCGGGACCTTGAAAATGATCTGCGACGACGCTTGGAACGAATGACGTCCTTCAGGCAATCGGGCTCGACCCGAATTCAGGTTGAAGAGTTTTAATATCCGCACGCCAGAAGTGGCCCAGACCAGGTTGAACAATCCGACGATCGATTTTCTGCCCTGCAAGATGGCACCAAAGCAGTGTTCCGACCGCGCCTTGGGTTACAATGGCCAAGTCTTTTCCGTCTTGGTTTATGACGATTGACAGGACTGTTCGAACGATACGCAGTTGCGCGGCATGGGCTGTTTCCCAACTGCAGAAGCTGGACATAGGTGCCTTGAAAAAGGTGTCAGCGGCGGACCTTGAATATCGAGGGAGGAAGGAACCCGGTAGTGTTTCGGTCGTTCTCACTCAATCCAGGCTCGGAATTCGCGACCAGCCCCAAAGGCTTTGCAAGGATAGCGTCTGTATCGGACGCTTTTCGCTCGGTACTGGACCAGATATCTGTCACGCTAGACATGGTCTTACTTTGTGAAAATGTGTCGGCTCGGGCGCGGGCAATTTCACTCAAACCCTATTCGGTGACTGGTTTCTCTGGCTCAAGGACGACCTCCGGGTGAGAGACGACTAAAAGTTTACCCACGTCACCCTTCCGGCAACAGAACGGGGCCACGTTCGGCAAAAGACATTTTGACTTCCGAGCCGATTTCCAGTGGCTCGTCCACGTCGTCCTGCACAGCAAATACCTGCCCGAAGGCACCGGCCAGAGTGTACTCCATCCGCACGCCAACATAGGTCGCCTTGGCAACTTTGGCCGGGATGCCGATATCAGATCCAATCAATATCCGTGACGGGCGCACGGCCAGTGTTGCGGGACCAGGCGTTAGGCCACGAGAGGGGAGTGTGTGTTGATAGCCCTCGATTTCGATCGTGGCTAAATCGCCTTTGACGGAATAAATAGTGCAGCTGATCAGGTTAGCCTCACCAATGAAATCGGCCACAAACCGGTCAACCGGCGCATCATAGAGTTTACGCGGCGTGCCGATCTGTGCGATGGCAGCGTTGCGCATGACGACAATCTCATCTGAAACGGCAAGGGCTTCTTCCTGATCGTGAGTCACATAGACGACGGTCAAACCGAGATCTTGCTGAATGGCGCGGATATCTTCGCGCACCTGGCGGCGCAGTTTTGCATCGAGGTTTGAGAGAGGTTCGTCAAAGAGCAAAACCTGCGGTTCCAAAACCAACGCACGAGCGACGGCAACGCGCTGTTGCTGCCCCCCGGAGAGTTCACTTGGCAAACGGTTGTCGAAGCCCTTCAGGCCAACCAAGTCTAACCCATGCAGCGCGCGCGATCGGGACTCGCGCTTGTCGAAGCCGGAAAAGGTCAACCCATACATGACGTTTTCCAGCACGCTCATATGAGGAAAAAGCGCGTAGGATTGGAATACCATCGACACGTCACGGTCGGTAGCGGGTAATTTGGTCACGTCTCGGTCGCCGATCAGAATTCGGCCCGAGGTCGCCATTTCCAGACCTGCGATCATGCGCAACGTCGTCGTTTTGCCGCAACCAGAAGGGCCCAAAAGCGTCACCAACTTGCCGGCCTGGACGTGTAGATCGATGCTGTCGACAGCCACCACATCCCTGCCGAACACTTTCGAAACCCCCTCGAAACGAACAGGCGCGGCTTTACTTGCTATAGTCGTTTCGGTCATGTCGTTTTCTCTGTCCCGAGTTGTGTACGTCGCCCGATCTGAACACGGCCCACGAGGATTTGTAACATCCCGACTGCCGCCAACATCACGAAGATCAGCGTTGTGGAATATGCGATTGCAAGACCGTAATCGTTGTTTTCGACCCGACCGATAATGTAGCTGGTAGCCATGTCATACTCTGCTGAAACAAGGAATATCACCGCCGAAATCGCCGTCATGGCCCGGACAAAACTGTAAACCAGCGCAGCTAGGATAGCGGGCCGTAAAAGAGGAAGAATTACCCGCCTGAAAGTCTGCCAGGAATTTGCACCGAGCGTCAGCGAAGACTCGTCAAGCGACTTGTCTAATTGTGACATAGACGCAATACCCGCGCGAACCCCAACCGGCATATTGCGGAAGATAAAGCTGACGACAAGGATAACGCCTGTGCCAGTGATCTCGATCGGGGGCACGTTGAATGCCAGGATATAGCTTACGCCAATAACCGTGCCGGGAATGGCGAAAGAGAGCATCGTACCAAACTCAAACGCATTCTTTCCCGCAAAACTTTGCCGTGTCAGCAGATAGGCAGTGACCAACCCTACGGCGGCCGTCAACGGTGCGGCAATGGCAGCAATGGTGATTGTGGTCCAGAAGCTATCCCAGGCGGCTCCGGTCCAGCGAATACCTTCTTCTTCGAAGCGAACCGAAAAGGCTGTGACGTAGTGCTTGAACGTCAGCGAGTTATCAACGCCCCACAGTTCGACGATACTTCCATAGATGATCATCCCGTAAACCACGGCAGTGAAAACCGCCCAGGCAATTGCAATGCCCAGAACCGGTATGGCAAGGCCGCGCGGCATCAAGGGGTGCACACCCGCGTCGCCCTTGCCGGAAACTGTGGTATAACTCTTTTTCCCCAGCCACGCGCGCTGCGCATAGAAGGCGGAAAGTGTGAAGAACAGCAGCACCATGGCCAGAACAGCAGCCCGGCCCTGATCGTATTGCGCACCGACGATGGCAAAAAATATCTCAGTCGAAAGCACATCGAAGTTTCCGCCCAAGACAAGTGGGTTGCCAAAATCGGCCATGGATTCGATGAACCCAAGCAGGAAGGCATTGGCCAGGCCGGGACGCATCAGAGGCAGGGACACGGTTTTGAATGTTTGCCAACGATTGGCTCGAAGGGTTTGGGCGGCCTCTTCCATCGAAGGTGACACCCCTTCGACCACCCCGATCAAAACCAGAAAGGCGATCGGCGTAAATGCCAGAGTCTGAGCGATCAGCACCCCGGGCATACCATAAAGCCAGCGCGTAGGCTGCACACCAAAGATCTCAGCAACAAATTTGGTGACCGAACCGGAAAGCCCAAACAGCAGGATCAGTGCAAGACCAATCACGAAGGGCGGTGTGATAATCGGCAAAACTGTCAGCGCGCGCATCCCGCGTTTAAAACGAAAACCTGACCGTGTGACGACAAGTGCAAAACATAGTCCAAGTGCCGTCGTGATGAAGCCCACAAGAACTGCAAGAAACAGAGAGTTCCACGCGGCGCCGCATTTGGCACCGGCAAAACAGCCCAAGCCCCAAAGTCGGTCATCAAAGAACTTCGAGGCAAAAACCGAAACTGAATAGACACCATCTTCGGTAACGAAGGCGGCAAACAACATCTTCGCAATTGGAAAGAAAACGAAAATTGTAACAATGGTGATTACGCCACCAATAGCGCTAACGACGAAAACGTCGCCGTTGATAGCGCCGCGCGCTGCAATACCCTGAGTTAAAAGGAACAGAAACGCTGTGGCGCAGATCATCGCGCCGTATCCCATGCCGAACTGGCGGATCTTCGGTTCTCCGAACAGCACCTTCATCCATTCGAAATTGAACCCGCGAAGGCCAATTGAGAACCCTTGCGCAATCAGCCAGCCAAAACCCAAGGCACCAGCCAAAATCAGGATACGTGCATATTGTGGATCGGACTTTGGCTTGCCGAGTATCAACAAAGGCAAGGTAAGCGGGACCAAAAGCGGCGTAAGCCACAGCTTTTCGCCCTGTCCGATCAGGAAAGCAGCGGGCGCATAATCTTCATCGAACGGATATCCATCGACCAGCCATACGAATGACCAAATGCCATCCTCCACCATGAACCATGGCAGCAGACAGAAACCAACCCACCCGGCAACAATCCAGAAGATCAGAACCGGGTGGTTCGTTTTTGGTGTGGTGTCAGTCACTTACTGTGGCAGTACTGAGACCTCTTCGTCCCATTTCTGCAAGAGACGCTTGCGTTCGTCAGACGAGCCGTACTTTTTGAAGTCATAGTCAATAAGCTTGATCTGGCTCATGTCAGGTGCGCTTTCAGAGGTTTCCGCATTTTTGTTGGACGGAACCTGGAAGGCGTTAACCTCAAGCGCAAGGTTCTGGGCCTCGGGGCTGAGCGCCCAGTCATAGAACTTTTTGGCTTCTTCTTCATTTCGAGCGCCGTCAATGATCGACATCGAACCGATCTCATAGCCTGTGCCTTCGCATGGGGCCACGACCTTGACCGGAAAACCTGATACGGCCTGCTTGACCGCATCATGCATAAAGACGATGCCGATGGTGTTCTCACCCCGGCCGGCGGCCTTGATTGGGGCCGAACCCGACTTGGTGTATTGGTTGATGTTCGAGTGCAGGCCCTTCATGAACTCAAAGCCGTCGTCTTCGCCAAATATCTGAACCATCGAGGCAAGCGTCGTATAAGCGGTGCCCGAGGAATTCGGGTTCGCCATTTGCACGTGCCCTTTATATTCGGGCTTCAGCAAGTCTTTCCAACATGCGGGCTCGGGCAAGCTGTTCGAGGCCAAGAGGTCGGAGTTATAGCCGTAGCCGAGTGCGCCTGAATAAATTCCGATGGTCTTGTTTCCTGCACTTTCAGCCTGCGAGATCGCCCAGTCGTGAAGCTGGTCACGCATCGGCGACACGTATTCCATCGTCAGGCCTTCTTCGGCCGCTTGCAAATGGGGATCACCGGTACCGCCCCACCATACATCGCCTTTAGGGTTAGAACTTTCCGCGCGAATTTGTGCAAACGTCTCGCCCGAGGACTTGCGGGTCATATTGACGTCTATACCGGTGGCATCCTCGAAACTGCGCGCCATGAGTTGACACCAATCTTCCTGTGCCGAGCAGTAAAACGTCAGCTTTTCAGCTTGGGCCGCAGTTAGCGAAGCCGCAAATGCTATCAGCGATCCCGCCAGCGTCGTCGTCAGATTTTTCAATTTCTTTCCTCCCCTATGTGTCGTGCCGAAATTTTCAGCGCGATACTCGTCAATTCGTCGTTAGTGGCCGTCGCTCTAAGTCGCTAGTTGATCTAATTGCGTTGGCCAGATCAACATCCGACCAGCCTCCCAATGACAAAAGCAATCTCAACACTGTACTGTTGGTTCTGCAAGAAAATTCAACGAGCATTGGTTTTCAGCACCGGTGGGTTTTGAACCGCCAAGCCTGTTTACAGCACCAAGTTTGAGTATCGGGAGCGTATTTTGATGCCGCATTGTTTAGGTAGCCCTTTGCTGGGGCGGCCGCTTCCTCCAGCGTAGAGCAAGCATCGTATTTCGAACTTAAGATCTGCTTTTCGCCTGCAAACTAGGTCTCTGTGCGAGTGCTGCGAACTTCTGCTTTCCTGAAGGTATTTCGATGCGGGCCGAGGTACAGCTTTGCCTTCGCCGCAACTGATGAAAAATGCTCGGAGCGCAGCTCAGGCTGAACAGCAAATACGCATAGCGTCGAGAATCGCGGCGTGCATATTGCGGCCTGCGATCGCGTCACCAATTCGGGCCAGATAGAACTGGCCATCCGGCTCTTCTTCCCTGAACGGGAACGCACCATTGACCAGCGCCTTGTGATCGACCTGTCCAAGGTTTCGCGAACCTGGCTTTAGGTCATGATAGAGCTCGTCTATCGGAATCAGACCTTGCTCGACGACCACGTGGTCTACAAGACGTTTGGTGATATCACCGGTCAAGGTATGACGCAGGCTGGCGCACACCCGGTTTCCCTCTTGGCTTAGAGCACTAAGTTCGTGGAGGCAGGTAAAGGTCACCCCGTTGGCTGCCAGATCGCGCAAAGCAACGGCAGAGGTCGTTGGGCCAAGGTCATGCAGAATCGCCCGGTCGGGGGTCACAAGTTCGACGCTGTGGCCAGCGCCTGCCAACATGTCGGCCGTGACTGCCGCGGGATGGTCTCCAATCTCGTCGAACAATAGAACTTCGCCCGAGACACGCGCTTCTCCGGACAGAACCTCCCAACTGGAGAGCGCCAGATCGCCGCCTGGAATGGATACTGGCTCGGGCCATCCTCCGGTAGCAACTATGACTAAATCCGGGGCTTCTCTAAACACGTCACTGGCCTCGACAAAGGTATTCATGCGGAGATCAACACCAAGGGTGTTAACCTCGGAAATCAACCAATCGGCGACACCCCATATCTGCCTGCGTGTCCCGCCCTTGGCTGCCAAAACAAGCTGCCCCCCCAGCCGATCTGACGCCTCGAACAAAACCACATCGTGACCGCGCAAGGCACTGACCCGCGCTGCCTCCAGACCGCCAGGTCCACCGCCGACGACAACCACCTTCCTTCGGGTGCGGCTGGCAGGAATGACATGGGGTAAAGTTTGCTCCCGCCCGGTGGCGGCATTGTGTCCGCACACGGCGGGCTTGCCCTGATTGACCCGGTCCACGCAATACCCGAGGCCGACACAGGTACGGATACGATTCTCTTCCCCACGCGCCAGTTTTGCCACCAAATAAGGATCAGCCATTTGGGCGCGCGTCATGCCGACCAGATCGACATGGCCGCCTGTAACCGCGTGGCGAGCCGTTGCAATGTCTGCGATGCCGCCTGCATGTAGGATCGGCAGGTTGACGGCTTCGCGGATGCGTCCGGCCACAGTAATATGCGGAGCGGCTGGCAGCCCCATAGGACGCACCCATTCAGCAAGGCCAAGATCATCGTAGGGTGCCCCGACCAGGATGTTGAGCAGGTCGACATGGCCACTATCTTCCAGCATCCGGGCGGCGGCAATGCAGTCCTCGGCGCTCAGCCCGCCCTCAATCAACTCATCGCCGGTGATGCGCATGGACAGTATGAACTTCGGACCGACCTCGGCGCGCACCGCATCCAATACCTGCAGGGTCAGGCGCATGCGGTTCTTCAACGTGCCACCAAAGGCATCGTCGCGTTGGTTGGTGAGCGGAGACAGAAACTGGCCCAGCAAATGCGAGTGGGACAGAAGCTCGATCCCATCGAACCCGCCCTGCTGACAACGTCGCGCCGCAGCGGCATAATCGCCGATCACTCGTTCAATGTCCTCTTGTTCCATTGCTTTGGGAAAGGCGCGGTGCGCGCGTTCGCGAACGCCGGACGGGGCAATAACCGGCAACCAATGCCCATCATCCCAAGCAGTACGGCGTCCCATATGAGTGATTTGACACATGATAGCGGCCCCATGCAGATGCACGCCATCCGTGAGCTTCCGAAACCAGGGAACGATACTGTCGTCGCCGGCATAAAGCTGGCCGAATACCGAGGGGCTGTCGGCAGCGATATTTGTCGATCCTCCGATCATTGTCAGGGCGACGCCACCCTTGGCCTTTTCTTCGTGATACAGCCTGTAACGGTCTCGCGGATGACCATCTTCGACGTAATTGGGCGCGTGAGAGGTGCTGACGATACGGTTGCGCAGCGTCAGGTGCTTGAGCTGAAACGGATCAAGTAGTTTCGCCATGATCAACTCCCTTCGGTAATGACACCGGTCTAAAAACAGCTCCGGGTCGGGCCCGTTTGACAGCTTCTGTGACTGACAACGTTCGCTGTCAAAGCTATGCTACTTGGGAAATACGGGGAGAGAGTTCACTGTTTCCGACACTGATCCACAAAATGACGACCAGACCAAGAAAGGTGGAACGTCACTGACCTTTGACTCAATTGACAGCCAAAACCTCAATGAGTCGGAGGATCACGTCATTCAATTCTGACCTAAACGTCGGGCATTTCTGACCCAGAAAGTATACGGTTAGTGTCTCAAACGAGCCCTAGCCATGGGGTCAAATCCTATTGAGATATGGCGTTAAGGATGAAAAGGGTAATACTCAAGGAGTTTCATGAACGCGTTGCTTAGCCGCCGAACCCCGCCGCCTCGGGAAGCCACGTGGACAAAGGTGGGAATGCAAAGACGAGGATCAGGCCCAGCAGCATTAGCGCTGCATATGGCAAGGCGCCGCGAATGACCTCGTACAAAGGGGCTTTGGCAATGCCCTTGATGACGAAGAGATTCATCCCCACGGGAGGTGTGATCAGCGCAAGTTCGAGGTTGATCATTAGCAGGATGCCGTACCAAATTGGATCGATCCCCAATGCCAGCATGACAGGAAAAACGATTGGCGTCGTGATCAGGATGATCGAGATGGTCTCCAAAAACATACCCAGCACCAGAATGAGCAGCATAACAGCTACGACAAACATGGCGGGGCTGAGGCCCATTGCCGTCACTTGTTCGACGATCTCTATGGGCAGGCGAATAATGGTTACGGTGTGACCAAACAGCGCCGCAGCAGCCAGGATCATGAACAGCATCGCCGTTGTGCGTACAGTCTCAAACGCAGTCACCCAAAGGTCGTTCAGACCGAAATTGCGGTAAACAACTACGCTGATGAACAGCGCGTAAAGGCAGCCAATAGAAGCTGCTTCAGTGGCAGTAAATACTCCGAGGTAGATCCCGCCCAAAACCACCGGTGGCATCAACAAAGCCCAGATCGACTGTCTCATACGTGACCAAATAACGCCCATACCTGCAAATGGTTGAGAGACAACTGTGCCCCCAAACCCAGCGCTGACCATCGCCCAAACCGCGAATATGACAGCCATCATGATACCCGGCACCAACCCGGCTAGGAAAAGAGCTCCGATCGAGGCCTCGGTTACAATGGCATAGAGAATAAGAGGCCCAGAGGGAGGAATTAGAATCCCGAGCATACCGCCCGCTGCAATCACACCGTAGGAATAGCTGGGGCTGTAGTTGAAGCGCTTCATCTGCGGGATAGCGGTCGAGCCAATAGTTAAGTGCTGTGGCTACAGACGAACCGGAAATGGCTGCGAATATGGTGCAGGAGAGGATCGTGGCGACCCCAAGTCCACCACGCAAACGGCCGACCATTGCATTTGCTGCATCGTAAAGGTCCTTAACCACGCCGGCACGGATCATCACGTGAGCCAAGAAAGCAAACATCGGTATAGCCGTAAGAAGTCCGTTGTTCAGTTTGGCAAACACCGTATCAGCCGCGCTGTTCACGTTGCCCTCCGTCAGCATCATTTTGATTAGCGATGTAAGCCCGAGCCCGGCAAAGATTGGCATACCCGTGAGCAAGAGGACAATCAGGCCGGCCAAAATAAGAAACGTCCTCATGGTCGGCGCACCGTCAGAAGCGTAAAGATGCGAGCCAGAGCCGCAAGGATTAGTATCATCATGCCGATGAGTAGGAAGCCTTGCGGAATCCACATTTGAACGCTCAGATACCCGTCTGAATAGATCCCGAAATCGTATGAGAACTGCACCATAATCACCGCGCTGTAGAGAACAGCCGCAGCGACCAGGATCACACCAATCATCCCCCAAACCTCAACCAGCCATTGAGTGCGAGGTCCGGCGCGTTCAGTCAGCAGGTCGACCCCACAGTGCACTGGGCTACCGCCCGCCAGCTCCCGAAACCATCATCTCAATGGATCACAGGCCAATGATGCACTAACAATCAACTTGGACCAGTCAGATGAGGCTGCTCAGAACGTGGCCTCGCGACCGAACGCTAGGAGGCAGTCTTGCTACAGTTACCGATGTTAGCGACCTGAAATTAGAACGCATTGATCCGACCCTCAAACCGGGTGGATTTAGCACTCTGGTCAGATTGACCGTGAAAGTCGAAGGCGGCCATTGGGGGCACGCCCACATACGCGCCGTTACGTTCAGGGCGCTGGTTGAAGTTATACCAGAAGCCGGGCAATGGGAGTTGGATGGACTAACTGTAATCGAGGCTCGCGATCCAATTGCATAAGTGTTTAAGACCAAAGGTTTTTGCTTTCGGTATTTTTTTGTCAGCTTGATTTTGTCACTGACGCTGTCAGCCTCGGCACATTTTTTGCTGAATCTCAATGTCCGCGTAACGCATGTCGAGCATTCCGTGGATAATCTGCGCGTCTTTATGCGTACACCCATGCCCTATCTGGTTGCGGACAAGGTCGGCGAGCAGGACGATGACGCTCTGCCAGATGCTGCACCATTCACGACCAATGCCATGAGTAACAGTCAGTTGGTCCATTTTGTCGACTTGCAAGCTGTAATGAGCGATCCCAACGGGCTGGGGCAAATCGCCGAAGGTGGGTTGCACCTGTTGATCGACGACCACCGCTTAAGAGGAACAGTTGAGGCCGTTCGCTTGCATCGCGTTGGAATTGAGCCCGGATTTGCAACTTTAGCCGAGGCTCAACAGGCAGTAGACACCGAAACGGCCTTAACGCCACCGCTTTTTGTTGGTGACACGATTGTCGATCTCGTCCTGCATTATGACACTGACGGCCCGGTCCAATCGTACAGCATTGCCAACGTGCTGGACCCCGGTTTGCCGGATCAGGACCAAACGGCGAACCTCATTCTCGATTACGCGTCTGACACACCGCAGATTTTCCAGTCTCGGGGTCTGATGACCGACCCTGTGGAGGTTCAGCAAGAAGGGTACGGAGGATTCCTGAGTTTTGTCTGGGAAGGCACACGACATATCCTCGAAGGTTAGGATCATGTTCTGTTTGTTGTGTGTTTGGTCATTGGGGCGCAAACACTCAGGGCGCTATTACTGCGTGCAACCGGTTTTACCGTGGGGCATAGCGTAACGCTGTCGCTGGGGTTTTTCGGGTTTGTGCCGTCGGGCGTGTGGTTTGTTCCTGCCGTCGAAACCGGGATCGCGCTTTCTATCATTTTTGCAGCCGCAGCGGCGTTTATGAGCTTCAAGGACCGCGCGCGTTCTGAATTCGCGATGGTACTTTTGACAACGCTGATTGGCCTCTTGCATGGTCTTGGATTCAGCTTTGTGTTGCACAAGATTTTACAGGTTACATCCCCAAATATCTGGTAGAGCCTGCTTGCTTTCAATTTAGGCATCGAGCTTGGCCAGGTCGCCATTATTCTTGCGCTCTGGCCTGCCTTGATAATGTGTCGGCGCGTGAGATCCAGTTTGTGGATGTCCCTACGAGTGGGCTTAGCCGGTGGATGTGCGGCTATGGCCTGCTTTTGGACCTTTCAACGAATTGCCGAGGTTTATTCCACGCTGGCTTAACGTCATTGCGATGGCGCGTACCGTGATGATCGCCTGAGAGAATAGCGGACATTCGACTGTTCTGCAGCATAAGACAGATTGGGCTCAGCGCGGCCCGATGCTCGCGCGGCAATGCCGTTGTGATCGGCTGATCGAAACCGGCCACAGGAGGATCGGGTCAAGTCTTTGATCTTGTGTCTTATTGTTCAATGCGCGGACGTTGGGAAATCAGGAGCCATAGTTCGCGCTTCAGGCGGCGAAACCAGGGAGTGAGCCCTCAGTAACCAATGCTGCGATGAGTACGAACGGCGGCGTTGCAACTCTATCCATCCCGAATAGTGTAGGCACATGAGAGAATTTCGAAACGCCAAACCTGCCGACGCAACTCGCTGCTTTGAAATAGAGATTGATGCCTACGAAGGCGACGAGGCAGCAACGCTCGAAAAGATTTCTAAAAGGATTGAGGTCTATCCCAATGGCTTCCTAGTTCTTTTGGTGGAAGGCGAGATAGTTGGCTTTGTAAATTGCGGATGTGCTCATGAAGTCGAAATGTCTGATGAAGAGTTCAAAGAGCTTGTTGGCCACGACCCCGACGCCCCAAATGTCGTAATAATGTCTGTTGTTGTTGATCCCGCGCATCAGGGCAAGGGTCTATCACGGGCATTGATGGTCGAATTCGTGGGGCGCATGAAAAGGATGGGTAAATCCACAATCCATCTCATGTGCAAAGAGCATCACGTCCCACTCTACGAGAATTTTGGATACAGCTATTTACAGCCATCGACTTCTGACCATGGAGGAATGACTTGGCATGAGATGTCTATGAAACTTTGAACTGCCCGATTATCTCAGCCGTGCAGAGCGGACATTCAAATTTTCAATGGGAAAGTCCAATTTGTCCGCTCCTCGATTGCCGGATCCAGCTGCAGCGAAAAGGCGGTTTTGAATTGGCTGAATTTTGCGCCGATGAATGACTGCAAACGAGAAATCCTCTGCGATGCAACAAATGGCGTGTCGCGCCTGCGAGGGGTTTCTGCGTCAGCAAAAGCGGCGTGAGCAAAAGTCGGCTCCGTCCCGCAGACCGTGAGTTACCGTTCTACAGGATTTCGCACGCTCGACGAAGGGCAGCTAGACACACACTATTCAGCACTTCGCCGTGGTGACGGCGGAGTGCTCTTTCCACTATCTCTCAAGATTCTGCTTTGGGCTCACAACAGGCTCCGGTGCCGTTGCAGAAAGGTCCCCTGCCCCACCAATAGCTGATCATGCGAACGGCCCAAATCAGCCGACACGCCTTTACATGACTGAACAAATAATGACGCCAGCTATCTATGCTATTGGTCGCCGTTGCTTATTCATGAATGGCACGCATCTTGCATCTTTGTCTAAGCCGCACCGGCAATCCGCGCTCAAAAATCATCCCATGTAATTCAAACCTGTCCAGGAAGCCACAGAACGATAGCAGGGAACGCAACGAGCATTGCGATCGTCGCTGCATCCGCCAGAAAGAAAGGCGTTACACCTTTAAAAACATCCTGAACGCTTAGGTCATCACGCACGCCAGCCACTACAAAGCAATTCAGCCCGATAGGTGGGGTGATCAGGCAAAACTCGGCCATTTTGACTACCAGAATGCCAAACCAGATGGCACACATCGGGCCGGACATTCCAAAGGTACTATCGGCCGCACTTACCGCTTCACCACCGTTCAACGCCATGACGGCTGGGTAAACTACGGGCAACGTCAGCAGCAGCATACCTATCGCATCCATGAACATGCCCAGTACAGCATAAGCCAGCAGGATACAGATCAGAATGAGCATTGGTGACATCTCAAGCGAGGTGATCCAGTCGGAGAACGCGCTGGGTAGTTCGGCAAAACCCAGAAAACGAACATAGACCAGCACGCCCCAGATGATGGTAAAGATCATGACGCTTAGCTTGGCCGTCTCCAGCAACGCGTCTTTAAGTTCGGACCAACGCATGCCCTGATATAGCGCCATCAGAAAGACAACGAAGGCACCGATTGCGCCACCCTCGGTTGGCGTGCCCCAAGCATCGCCTCCGAATGGGTTGTAGACAAAGAAGATGATGGTAACGACGACAAACAAGATAGGCAGTGCGGGCGGAAGAGACATGAAACGCTCTTTCCATGTAAAGCCTGAGACTGCGGGACCAAAGTCTTTGATCACAACAGCCATGCCAATGATCAGCAAGCCATAGATCAAAGCTGAGAACATGCCCGGAATGAAACCGGCTAACAGCAGTTTGCCCACGTCCTGTTCCACGATAATCGCGTATATGACCAAAATGGCCGAAGGAGGGATGAGCGACGCCAATGTGCCGCCTGCAGCGACGACACCTGCAGCAAAGCGCTTGTCGTAGCCGATCTTCAGCATCTCGGGGATGGCGATGCGGGCGAAAACGGCGGATGTGGCAACCGAGGCTCCGGAAACCGCAGCGAACCCGGCGGTGGCAAAGACGGTCGACACCGCCAGCCCGCCAGGAACCCATGCCAGCCATCGCTTGGCGGCCTCGAACAGTGCTTTGGTCAGGCCCGCGTAGTAGGCGAGGTAGCCAATCAGGATGAAGGTCGGGATAAGGCTCAGCGCCTGGCTCGAAATCTTGGAATGCGGCACCTGCCCCGCTGTTTTGACGGCTACAGTCACAGCCTTGCCGAACCGCGCTGGGTCGTACCCAAACTTGGCCCAGAAGATCCAGATCAGGCCAACCATTCCGGCCGTTGCGGCAGCAAATGCCACGCGCATACCCAGCACCACAAGAACAAGCATTCCGCCCGAGACGATCAGACCAATTTCAATGGGTTCCATCAGAATTTACCTCAGTTGTCGTGGCCCGAGACATGCTCGGCTTCCATTGCAGCCTGGGTGGCGGCATCGGGAATCAACGGGACGGCGACAGGCGGCTGGTCAGGATGGCGAATCGCACGACCGTAGGCACAGAGCTGCAGAAAGAGCCTTATGCAAAGCACACTGAAGGCGACGGGGGCCAACAGCTTGGCGGGCCACAGCGGGATGCTGATGTCAATGGAACTGTCGCGGCTCCACAGTGGGGCACCATAGTCGAAACTGCGCGCGAAGTGCGCCCAGCTTCCCCAGATCAGCAAGACGATCAGCGCCAGAATGACGGCGGTTGTTACGAATTCGACGATATAGAGCGTCCGGCCTTTAAGTGCACCAACGAACATGTCCATTCGGATGTGGCCGCCATCGCGCTGCGCATAAGATATCCCCATGAAGGCAATCAACGGCATGGCCTGTTCAATCCAGTCGACATACCCGGGAAGCGGCGCATTGGCGATATTCCGACCACCGACGGAGACAACGGCCATTACCATCAGAGAGAAAACCGCAAGACCGCTGAGCAAGGCCAGAAAGCTCTCCAGTTTGTAGAGATGTTGATCGAGAATGCTGAGACGGCTGTCGTCGGACAGCACCAAGGATGACCCGGCCATCGTTGTGCTCCGCTATCAGAGGAAAAGGCACCCGACGCCAGCTTGGCCGACGCCGGGTGGTGAGTGGATTAGCTACCGTTGGCGATCTTGCCGGTCACGAGGTCATAGAGCTCTTGCGCCGGAAGACCGCGTTCGGTGTTTTCCGCAATCCAGGCTTCTGCTGCGGGTGCGGCGGCGGCCTCTTTGAATGCCGCGATTTCTTCATCGCTGAATGTGACCCGTTCGATGCCGCGTTGATCCAGCTCGGGGCCCCAAGCTTCCATCGTTTTGGTTTGGTATTGGGAAACGTAGTGATCCAGCGCTTCGTCTATCGACCCCAGCAGAGCTTTACGATGTTCATCGGACAGATCTTCCAGTGCCAGAGTATTCACGACGACCGGGCAGTTGACGGTTCCGGGGTTCAGGTTCGTCGTCCACCACGTACCGTTTTCAATAGTGCCAAAGGACATATGGGCGTGTGGTGCAAAGCTGACGGCTTTGACGATGCCGCTGTCCATTGCCTGACGTACTTCGGATGCGGACATCGAAGTCGGAACTGCGCCGACCGTCTCCATCGCTTTACCGATACCGCCGGTGGCGCGCACACTCAGACCTTCAAAATCGGCCAGAGATTTCGGCGCGTCACCTACCCCGACAAGGTTGTACTGCGGTAGCGGCGACGGCATCAGCAGAGTCGCGTCCCAGCGTGCCAAATCCTCGACGACTGCCGGGTGTTGATAAACAGCCATCGACAAGTCGACTTCCTGTTCAAGGGATGTCACGCCCAGAAACGGCAGTTCCAAGACAGTGATCGAGGGGTTCTTGTCGCGGTGATAGCCAGCGCAGAACTGGGCCATTTCAAACGCGCCAATCGAAATCCCATCGAGGTTTTCTTTGTTCTTCGACAGGCCACCATAACTGATGTTCAGGGTAAACTCACCGTTGGTCTTTTCGTTCACCAGTTCAGCCAGCTTTTCGACATGCTCTGTGAAAGCACGGCGCTTGCCCCACAGGGATACGTTCCATTCGACAGCCAGTGCTTCGGATGCAACGGTCAGCGACAAGGCGGCAATGGCCGCCCGGTTAAGGTGTTTGCGCATAGTGGCTCCTCCCAGATCATGCAATTCGTTTGGGCGGAGTATTCAGAATGCGCGGCGTCCTGACTATGAAGGAAAATGCGCGCGTTTTCCCAGGCGCCCTGCGGATTTCCGCAGAGCTGTTTTCGCCTACAACAGAGCCTCTTTATCGAGACCAAGTTTGACGATCTTTTCGTTGAGCGTCCGGCGGCCAATCCCAAGCGCTTCGGCGGCGGCATCCATGCGGCCTTTATGCGCCTTGATGGCTTTGCCTATGAGCTCGCGTTCAAATGCGGCAACGGCATCGCGCAGGGTATCCGGCACTTCGTCGAAGTGCTGATCGCTTTGGATAGCCTGCGCCACCGAACCGCCTCCGCGTCGGGCCGCCAAAATGCGCCGTTCGCAGACATGGCGCAATTCACGCACATTGCCGGGCCAGTCATGTGCAAGCAGAGCCGCCAAATCGTCCTGATCAAGTTCTGGTACGTCTATCTCATAAACCTGCGCGTATTCGTTTAAGAAATGCGTTGCCAACAGAACCAGATCATCCCGTCTTTGTCTAAGCGGGGGTAAGGACAGGACGACAGTATTCAATCGAAACAAAAGGTCCTGACGCAGGCGGCCTTCCTCGGCCGCAAGTACAACGTCTTCGTTGGTTGCTGACACGACCCTGAAGCTTACCGGCACCGGCGACACCGCCCCCACCGGCAGCACTTGTTGATCTTCGATGACCCTTAACAGCTTGGCCTGCGCCGCTGGTGGGCACGAGCAGATTTCATCCAGAAACAAGGTCCCACCCGATGCCGCCCCAAGCCTTCCGTCGGATTCACCCGCGACGCCGAACATTTCCGCTTCAAATGTATCGGCCGACAATGCGGCGCAATTCAGCGCCAGAAACGGTGCCTCCGGCGAGCGGCCCAAATCATGTAAAGCATGAGCAACCAGCTCTTTCCCGGTGCCCGTATCTCCCTGCAACAAAACCGCAACCGACGTATCAGCAAGATCAAGTACTTCTTGTCGCAAGTCTGTAATGGCGTCCGTTTGGCCCAGCAGGATGCGGTCAAGGCCTGACAGTTTGAACAGACGGTCTTTGAGGCGGGCATTACTTCTTCGCATTCGGTATTGTTCGGCCGCGTGCCTCAGCACCGTAAGCAATCGCCGTGGTTCATATGGCTTTTCGATGAACCCATATGCCCCGTCCTGTATGGCCTGAACCGCCATCGGGATATCACCATGTGCCGAAATCAATACCACCGGAGGCGCCACATGCCTGTCCAGGCTGGCCAGCAATTCAAGTCCCGACATGCCGGGCATACGCACATCGGATAAAATGACATCGGGCGAGGCGTTGGCCAGATGCTCCGTCACCTGGGTCGCGCGTGGCAAGGCGTTGACAGACCAGTCGGCGGCTTCAAGCAACTCGACAAGAGATTGTCGCATCGATTTGTCATCATCAACGACCAGAACTTTGAAGGGTTGCTGCAGGTTCATTCGTCCGTTTCTTCAGTATTTGAGGCTATCGGGAAGGTGACACGGAAAATTGTTCCGCCGCCATTTCGATTTCGGGCCGTCATTGTGCCATCGTGATCTTTGACAATGCTGGTGGAAATGGCCAGTCCCAAGCCCATGCCTCTCCCGCTCTCTCTTGTGGTTACAAATGGCTCTTGCAACTCTGCCAGCGTTGCCTCGCCCAACCCGTGACCGTTGTCCTGAATTTCCAACACGACCTCATCATCAGAAGCCATGACAGCGATATGGATTTCAGGCGCATCCGCTTCATCCGTAGCATCTATGGCATTGCGCAAAAGATTTGTGATGACCTGTTCGATCCGCAGGGCACTGCCCCGGATAAACGCCGGACCAGTCGACGCATCAATTGAGATTTTCACCTTGCCCTGTTCGATGTTTGGGGCAACCAGAGCCAACGCGGCATTAACCGAAGTGCGTAAGTCTACGTCGTCGAACGCCTCACTCTCCGACCGTGCAAAAAACCGTAATTGGCGTGTGATCCCTTCCATCCTGTCAACCAGGCTGCCGATTTTTTGTGGCAGCTTGGTTTCCCCGGAAGATGAAATCTCTGCAGCCACCAGATGATTGCGCATCGCCGCGATGGGCTGGCCCAGCTCATGCGTGACCGACGCGGATAGTTGCCCAAGAGCGGCCAGTCGGCTTGCGCGCTCCAACTCGCCCTGGGTGCGTCTGAGGCTCCGCTCGGCTGTCTTGCGGTCGTCGATTTCGATGGCAAGCCTTTCATTTGCTTCGCGCAGCATTGCTTCTTCCTCTTCGGACCGCGCCAAAGCAGCGCTGACGCGTCTCGCACGTTGTATCTGGAAGTAGATAAATGTGAGCCCCGCCAAGAGGACAAAAACTGCAGTTACAAGCCAACTGCGCGCTACAGCCTGATCGTCACTTGCAAAATAGTGAAGCGACCAGCCATGAGGCAAATCCGTTGCTGCAAGATGCAAGCGCTTCGTCCCCGCAATTCTGGCCTGATCTCCTGGCAACTCAACCCAATCCAACGCATCTAAGGCTTGCCCCGGAAACTGCCGGGCGTTTCGAATTCGCTCTCGCTGTGGTTCTGACAATGGCGTCAACGCGCGATATTGCCAATCCGAGTTCGAAGAAAGCAGAATGACACCGTCTTCATTGGCCAAAAGAACCTGTTCGCCCGAGTTTTTCCAACTATCCTGAAGATTAGAGAAATCGATCTTAATCGCTATGACACCAGTTGAATCTCCCTGGTCGTCAAGCACTGCGTTGGCGATGAAGTATCCTGGCAGACCAGTCGTCGCCCCGATGGCATAGAAGCGGCCCTGTTTACCAGAAATGGCACTTTGGAAATATGGGCGGAAAGCGTAGTTCTGGCCAACAAAGCTCCCTGTGTCGCGGTAGTTCGATGCGGAAATCGTGATCCCGTCTTCGTCCATCAGGTAGATAGCATCCAGCTCCGCCCGCTCCGCAAAATCCTCAAGGCGTCGGTTTAAAGCTCCGGTGCCGTCTCCTTCGGCTGTTCCAATTACAAAGGAATCCTGTGACAGCACATAGGTGAGGTGGGAAAATCGTTCGAGTTCGCTGTTTACCGAGCTTTGGTAGAGAGAGAGCCGGCCCTGAGCTTTCGAAAGCTCCTCCGAAACGAAGTACTGGTAAGAAACCAAATAAAGGCCAATGCTGGCGGCAATGGCTACCAAAATACCTACAATATACGAAGCTGATCGCATTGAATGCCCATGAACTGCGACAGCATAGGATCACAGTAGGTATTAGTCGTCCATCCCAAGAGTTCTAGGGTCAGGACCCATTGATTTTCGTTTTGCGGCGTGATTCACGGTTCAAAAACGAGCGGTGAACATGTCTGATCTCTTCTGGCTTACGGATGCGCAAATGGCGCCTCTGGAGCCTTTCTTCCCGAAGCCCCACGGCAAGCCGCGCGTCGATGACAGGCGTGTGTTGAGCGGGATTATCTTCATCAATCGCAATGGTTTGCGGTGGCGGGATGCCCCTGCCGCCTATGGACCGCACAAGACGCTGTACAATCGATGGAAACGGTGGAGCGACAAGGGCATCTTCGCGCGAATGATGGCCGGTCTGGCCGCCGAGCACGGCGAACAGAAGACTGT